>NZ_JBHVKJ010000025.1:0-87541 GCF_042798275.1 Nocardioides sp. NPDC057767
GCCGCGACCTATGTCGCGGGCTGGTTCGCGATCCGCCGGGCGGCCAACGGGTCGGCGGGATTCGCGAAGGTCATGCTGTGGATCGAGCTGGCGGGTGTCATGGTCGTCGGTGTCCTCTCCTTGGCCGAGCCGTCCTGGTTCCCGGATGCATCGGTATGGTCGAAGTTCGGGAGCGGATACGGTTTCGTTCCCGCCCTGCTGCCGATCCTGGGTCTGCTCTGGCTCTGGAAAGGTCGAACCCCAGGGCCGACCGAAGGAGTCTGATGAGTCAGTCGACAGCCACCGCCATCTCGCCTGACTCGGGGGAGCACTGGTCCGCTCCGGGAGCATGGACGGTCGCCGACGGCGTGCACCGGATCCCGCTGCCGCTGCCGATGGACGGGCTCAAAGCGGTGAACATCTACGTCCTCGAGGGCTCTGACGGACTCTCGCTGGTCGACGGCGGATGGGCGATCACCGAGGGGCGCTCCGCGCTGGAGAGCGGGCTGAAGAAGCTCGGTTTCGCGTTCGGCGACATCCGGCGCTTCCTGGTCACCCACGTGCACCGCGACCACTACACGCTGGCCTCGGTGCTGGGTGAGGAGTTCGGCGCCGACGTGCTGCTCGGCGCCGGCGAACGGCCCACCCTCGAGCTCACCAACGGCGACCTCGACGGCTGGATCTCGACCGACCGGCTGCTCGCCCACGCCGGTGCGCACGAGCTGGCCGCGGTGTGGGCCGCCAACCCGCCGCCCTTGCCCGACCTGTCCCACTGGCGGATGCCTTCTCGATGGCTCGAAGGGGACGTACGCCTCTCCGTCGCCGGCCGCGACGTCGATGCCGTGCACACCCCTGGTCACACCCAGGGTCACTACGTCTACGCGGACCTGGCCGGCTCCGTCCTGTTCGCCGGTGACCACGTGCTGCCCACGATCACCCCGTCGATCGGCTTCGAGCCGGTGCCCGTCATCGACCCGCTGGGCGACTTCATGGCCTCGCTGACCAAGGTCCGCTCCATGCCCGATCTGCAGCTTCTGCCCGCCCACGGCCCCGTCGCGACCTCGTCGCACGCGCGCGTCGACGAGCTCCTGGCCCATCACGAGTCGCGGCTCGCCCAGTCGCTTGACTCGCTGCGGGCCGGCCGGCGCTCCGCGCTGGAGGTGGCCAACGACCTCGGCTGGACCCGGCACGAGCGTGCCTTCGCCGAGCTCGACTACTTCAACGCCGGCCTCGCGGTCATGGAGACCAAGGCCCATCTCGAGCTGCTGGCGGCGCGGGGTCAGGCCACGCGTGAGGAGACCGAGGCGAGCGTGCTCTTCGCTCCCGTCATCGCCTGAGCCGCATCGGCGTGTGCGGGATGCCGTCCTCGAGGAACTCCTCGCCGTCCTTCACGAACCCGAACTTCGCGTACCAGCCGGCCAGCGGCGACTGGGCGTCGAGGACGATGTCGCGGTCGGTGACGGCCTCGACGGCAGCCTTCATGATCACGTCCGCCAGGCCCTGGCCGCGGTGGGTGGGGGCGAGGACGACGCGGCCGATCCGCCACACGTCGCCGTCGTCGAGGATGCGGGCGGTGCCGGCGAGCTGGTCGCCGTCGGTCAGCACCACGTGACGCGTCCCGGGCTCGAGGTCACGGCCGTCCAGGTCGAGGTAGGGGCAGTCCTGCTCGACGACGAAGACCTCCTGGCGCAGCTGCCACAGGGCGTACGCGGTCTTGGGGGTGAGGTCGTCGAAGGACGAGATGGAGACGTCGGTCATGGGTGGATTCTCGCAAGCAAGTAGTGTTGCCCGAAACAGACAGGGGAGGCCGGAAGGCCTGAGAGTGCGGCGAACAGCGCCGCAGACCCTCCGAACCTGCTCCGGTTGACACCGGCGAAGGGAGTCAGAAATGCGCATGCGTACGCCTGCCATCGCTGCCACAGCTATCTCGGCGTTGCTGCTGTCCGCCTGCGGCGGCACGCCGGCGGAGCCGGAGGCCGAGAAGTCGAAGGGGGCCGGCGACAAGACGGTCGTGCTGCTGACCCACGACAGCTTCACGCTGCCGAAGGAGGTGCTGGCCGAGTTCACCGAGACGACCGGCTACACCGCCGAGATCCGGCACGCGGGCGACGGCGGCGAGCTGACCACCAAGATCGCCCTGGACACCGGCAACCCCGACGGTGACGCGGTCTTCGGCGTCGACAACACCTTCGCCAGCCGGGCGATCGACCAGGGCGCGCTGGAGGCCTACACGCCGGAGACGGTCCCCGCCGGGGTCGACGAGTTCAACCTTCCGGGCGACGAGGAGCACTTCCTCACCCCGGTCGACAACGGCAGCGTGTGCGTCAACATCGACACCGAGTGGTTCGCCGCGAAGAAGCTGACGCCGCCGAAGTCGCTCGACGACCTGGCTGAGCCTGCGTACCAGGACCTGCTCGTGACTCCTGGCGCGGCGACGTCGACGCCTGGACTGGCGTTCCTGCTGGCCACCGTCGCCGAGTACGGCGAGGACGGCTGGGCCGACTACTGGGGCAAGCTGATGGACAACGGCGCCAAGGTCGTCGACGGCTGGGACCAGGCCTACTACTCCGACTTCACCAAGGGCGGCGGCAAGGGAACGCGTCCGATCGTCGTCTCCTACGACTCCTCGCCGGCCTTCACCGTCAAGGACGGGAAGACGACGACCGCCGCGCTGCTCGACACCTGCTTCCGTCAGGTCGAGTACGCCGGTGTGCTGAAGGGTGCCGATAACCCCGAGGGCGCCCAAGCGCTGATCGACTTCATGCTCTCCGACAGCGTGCAGGGGGCACTGCCGGAGAGCATGTACGTCTTCCCCGTCTCCTCGAGCGTCGAGCTGCCCGCCGACTGGGCGAAGTTCGCCCAGCAGCCGACCTCGCCGCTCTCCGTCGAGCCCGAGGAGATCGAGGAGAACCGGGAAGCGTGGCTGGCGACCTGGAGTGACACGATCGCGCAGTGAGCTCCACCCGTCGCGTAGGGACACTCGTCGCGCTCGCCGCCCTTCCGGTGACCGTGCTGGCGGTCTTCTTCGTCCTGCCGGTCACCGGGATGGTGCAGCGCGGCCTGTTCTTCGGTGGCTCCTTCGACCTGTCCGTGGTGTCCCGGGTCGTGGGGCGCCCGGAGATCCAGCGGGCGCTCTGGTTCACGCTGTGGTCCTCCGGGCTGGCGACGGTGCTGAGCGTGGCCTTGGGGCTGCCGGCGGCATTCGCGCTGCATCGACTGGCGTTTCCGCTGCAGCGTGTGATCCGGGCCGGGCTGCTGGTGCCGTTCGTACTCCCCACCGTCGTCGTCGGGGTCGCTTTCCGAGAGCTCATCGGCGAGGCCGGACTGTTGGCTGGCCTGGGGCTCGACGGGACGCCGACCGCGATCATCCTCGGGCTGGTCTTCTTCAACGCCTCGGTGGTGATCCGCGCGGTCGGGGCGGCCTGGGAGTCGCTCGACCCGCGACCCGGTGAGGCCGCTGCCGCTCTCGGGGCGTCGCCTTCGCGGGTCCTGTGGACGATCACCCTGCCCGCCCTGCGTCCCGCGATCGTCTCGGCGGCGTCGGTCGTCTTCCTCTTCTGCGCGACCGCGTTCGGGATCGTGCTCACCCTCGGCGGGGTGCGCTACAACAGCATCGAGACCGAGATCTACAAGCTCACCTTCACCCTGTTCGACCTGCCCGGCGCCGCGGTGCTGTCGGTGCTCCAGCTGGTGGTCGTCGTCGGTCTCCTGATCGTGGCCGGTCGGCTGCGTTCGGTGCCCGATCCCGCGCAGTCCCGGGTCGTCGTACGCCGCCGGCGGGTCTCGCCGCGGGACCTCCCGGCCCTGCTCTCGACGTCGGTGCTGGTCCTGCTGGTGGCCGGGCCGCTGCTGGCGCTGCTGCTCGGGTCGCTGCGGGTCGAGGACCGGTGGAGCCTCGGGAACTACGTCGCCCTGCAGACCCCCGGGTTCGACCCGCCGCTGCCGGTGCCGGTCACCACGGCGCTGATGACGTCGCTGGCCGTCGCGGTGCAGGCCTCGCTGGTCGCGCTGGTGCTCGGGCTGCTGGTCGCGTTCGCGGTCACCCGGCGGTCGCGGACGGTCGCCGAGCGTCGTGTGCGCGCGGTGCTCGACGGGCTGTTCATGGTGCCGCTCGGGGTCAGCGCCGTCACGCTCGGGCTCGGGCTCTATCTGACGCTCGGGTCGGGCGTCCTCGACTTCCGTGACGAGCCGTGGCTGGTACCGCTGGCCCAGGCTCTGGTCGCGTTGCCCCTGGTGGTGAGGACGTTGGTGCCGGTCCTGGGATCGGTCGACGACCGGCTCCGCCAGGCCGCCGCCGGGCTCGGGGCCGGGCCGCTGCGTGCGGTCATGACCGTCGACGTACCCGCCGTCTGGAAGCCCCTCCTCGCCTCCTCCGGCTTCGCCTTCGCGGCCTCGCTCGGGGAGTTCGGCGCGACGTCCTTCCTCGTCCGCGAGGAACGCCCCACCCTCCCCGTCGTCATCCTCCGCCTGCTGTCCCGCCCGGGCTCCGACAACTACGGCATGGCCCTCGCCGCCGCTTGCGTACTCGCCGCCACCACCGCCCTCGTGATGCTCCTCGTCGAGCGTCTCCGCGTCCCTTCGATCGGAGCACTGTGAATCCACGCCGAGAAGTCACCCGCGCCGGCCGAGGCGTCACCCCCGTCGGCCGAGAGGTCACCCGCGTGCCGGCTCGAACGACGTACGTGACGCCTCGGCCGACCGGGCCGACCTCTCGGCAGGATCGAGGTTGCGATGCTGTCGCTGCGTGAGGTGTCGGTGGCGTACGACGGGAAGACCGCCGTCGAGGACGTCAGCCTGGAGCTGGCGGACGGAGAGGTGCTGGCGCTGCTCGGGCCGTCGGGCTCGGGGAAGTCGACGCTGCTGCGGGCCGTGGCCGGGCTGGAGCCGGCGACGGGGGAGATCGGCTGGGACGGGCGATCGGTGCGCGGGGTGCCGACGCACAAACGCGGGTTCGCGCTGATGTTCCAGGACGGGCAGCTGTTCCCGCACCTCAGCGTCGCGGGCAACGTCGCCTACTCGATGCGGCTGCGGCGTATCCCCGGCGCCGACCGGGAGAAGCGGGTCGCCGACCTGCTGGAGCTCGTCGGCCTGGGTGGCTACCAGGATCGCCTTCCGGGCACGCTGAGCGGTGGCGAGCGGCAGCGGGTCGCGCTGGCGCGCGCGCTGGCGGTCGAGCCGAGGCTGCTGCTTCTCGACGAGCCGCTCTCCGCGCTCGACGCGGGGCTGCGGGAGCGTCTGGCCGGCGATCTGCGGCGGATTCTGCACGAGGCCGGCACGACAGCGCTCATGGTCACCCACGATCAGGAGGAGGCGTTCGCGGTCGCCGACCGGATCGCGCTCCTGCGCGACGGTCGCCTCGTGCAGGAGGGGACCCTCCGCGACGTCTGGGCGCGGCCGACCGACACCTGGGCGGCGCTGTTCCTCGGCTATGCCCGTGTGCTCGAGGGCAGTGCGGCGCGGACCGTTCTGAAGGCCGCCGGACTGAGCCCGGCCGGAGCGGTGGCGCTCCGCCGCTCGGCTTTCGTCGCCGACCCGGCGGGACCGCTCACCGGCACCGTCGTCTCGGCCAGGGCCACGCCGGAACAGCACCGGCTCGTCGTACGTCTCGACGACATCGGCGAGGTCGACGCGGTCGCCGACTCGGCGCCGGCGCCGGCGCCGGGCGAGTCGGTCAGGCTGCGGGTGGAGCCGAACCGGCTGGCCGTTCCAGAATCTGTTGTCCCCGAATCGGCAGAGCAGCCACCCGCCATTTAAACTTAACGGCTATGTATCGACGCGCTCAGATCTTCCTCGTCAGTAGCGCGCTGATCTTCGGCCTGATCGCAGTCGTTACCGCGCAGATCGTCGACAAGCGCATGCTCGACCCGGAGGGCTTCCTCGGACCGTCCTGGCTCCGGTTGCCCCTCCTCGTCGGAGCCGCCCTGCTCGTCGACCTCGTGCCACGCACGCTGTGGTTGGCGAAGTTCAAGTGGAAGGACATGGGGCCGATCTTCAAGGAGCGGGTCCGCACCCACTGGACCCGTGAGCGGCTGACGCTCGTGGCGATGGGCATCGTCTGCTTCTACCTGGTCTACGTCTGCTACCGGAACCTCAAGTCCTTCCTGCCGTTCGTCGTGCCGGAGACCTACGAGTTCGACCACGAGCTGCACCTGATCGACAAGGCGGTGCTCTTCGGCTCCGACCCGGCGATCCTGCTCCACGACCTGCTCGGCACCGGCTGGGTGGCGTGGTTCCTCTCCTACATCTACATGTGGTTCCTGCCGCTGGTGCCGTTCGCGGTCGCCGCATGGCTGGTCTGGTCGCGCAACCTGGCCTACGGCTACTGGTTCGTCGCCTCGCAGTGCATCGCCTGGATCCTCGGCACGGTGTCCTACTACTGCCTGCCGACGGTCGGCCCGGGCCTGCAGTACCCCTATCTCTACGCCGATCTGCCGGACACGCCCGCCAGCAGCCTGATGGAGTCGCTGGTCTTCACCCGGCAGCACGTCCTCTTCGACGTCGACGCCAACGTGGTGCAGTCGGTCGGTGGCTTCGCCTCGCTGCACACCGGCATCACCCTGCTGGTGGCGCTGATGATCCACGCCACGATCAAGAACAAGATCGCCCGCTGGGCCGGCTGGATCAACTTCGGGATCACCGTCGTCGCGACCGTCTACTTCGGCTGGCACTATCTCGCCGACGACGTCGCGGGCGCGATGATCGCGCTCGTCGCCTACTACTTCGGCGGGCTGGCGGCCGGCCAGAAGTTCCAGCGCAAGGGCGTGCGTCGGCTCGTCGCCGAGTCCGACGCGATCGCCGGACGCGAGGCGAAGGTCGCCCACGAGCTGACCTGATCCTGACCCCGCCCGGCATAGGGTGGCGACGTGAACGCCATCGATGCCGCCGCACTGACTTCACTTCTCGACGGGCGCTATGCCGGGGTACGCCAGGACGTACGCCGGGCGCTCGCCGACCGCGCCGACTTCCTCGACGAGGTCGAGGAGCTGCCCCGGGCGGAGTACCGCGAGCGGGTCCGGGAGGTGCTCCTCGACGTCTCCGCGACCGGCCTGACCGGGCTCGGGTTCCCGAAGGAGTACGGCGGCGGCGGTGACGTCGGTGCCTCCATCGCCGCCTTCGAGGAGATGGCCGGCGGGGACCTGTCGCTGCTGGTGAAGTCGGGCGTGCAGTTCGGGCTCTTCGGCGGCGCCATCCTGCAGCTCGGCACCGCGCGGCACCACGACCGCTACCTCGCCGACATCGTCTCCGGGCGCCTGCTCGGCTGCTTCGCGATGACCGAGCACGGCCACGGCTCCAACGTGGCCGCCGTGGCGACCGTGGCCACCTACGACCCGGCCACCCAGGAGTTCGTCATCGAGACGACCCGGGAGGATGCGTACAAGGACTACATCGGCAACGCCGCGTGTCACGGCGAGCTCGCGGTCGTCTTCGCGCAGCTAGTCGTCGGCGGCGAGGAGCGTGGGGTGCATGCCTTCGTCGTGCCGATCCGGGTCTCCGGCGAACCGGCTCCCGGGGTGAGGATCGCGGACGACGGGCCCAAGATGGGGCTCAACGGCGTCGACAACGGACGGCTGTGGTTCTCGGGCGTGCGGGTGCCGCGTACGTCCTTGCTGAACCGTTTCGCCGACGTCACCGCCTCTGGCGAGTATGTCTCGGAGATCGAGTCGGCCGGTCGGCGCTTCTTCACCATGCTCGGCACGCTCGTGCAGGGCCGGGTCTCGGTCGGGGGAGCGGCGATCCGCGCCTCGGAGGTCGCGCTGACGATCGCGGTCCGCTACGCGCTGCGGCGGCGGCAGTTCGAGGCTTCTGCTGAGGCCGAGGAGTCGCTGCTCATGGACTACGGCCAGCACCAGCGCCGGCTGCTGCCGCTGGTCGCGCGGACCTATGCGCTGCGCTTCGCGCAGGAGGTCGTACGCGACGACCTGCACGACGTCTTCTCCGGTGTCGCCACCTCCGAACACGCCCGCCGAGAGCTCGAGTCGCGAGCCGCCGGCACCAAGGCACTGGCGACCTGGCACGCCACCCGGGCCATCCAGGAGTGCCGCGAGGCGTGCGGTGGCGCGGGCTACCTGGCCGCCAACCGGTTCGCGGCCCTGAAGGCCGACACGGACGTCTTCACGACGTTCGAGGGCGACAACACCGTGCTGCTGCAGCTGGTCGCAAAGGGGCTGCTCACCGGCTACTCCAGCGAGTTCGAGGAGATGGACCAGCTCGACCTGGTCCGCTTCGTGGCCGGCCTCGCCGTCGAGACGGTCCTGGAGCGGACCGCCGTGCACAAGCTGCTCGAACGTGTCCGCGACGTCGTCCCGATCGCGGGCGAGCGCGAGCCGGACATCCTCGACGCCGATTACCACCTGGCCATGCTGCGCTTCCGCGAGGAGCACATGCTCGCCGGCGTCGCCCGGCGCCTGCAGTCCGGGGTCAAGGCCGGCGGAGAGCCGGGTGCGGTGTTCTCGACCGTGCAGGACCACGTCATCGGTGTCGCCCATGCGCACGTCG
Source organism: Nocardioides sp. NPDC057767 (assembly GCF_042798275.1). Taxonomy (NCBI): domain Bacteria; kingdom Bacillati; phylum Actinomycetota; class Actinomycetes; order Propionibacteriales; family Nocardioidaceae; genus Nocardioides; species Nocardioides sp. NPDC057767. Next base: position 8,476 of record NZ_JBHVKJ010000025.1, read on the forward strand.
AGCGGCTCATCCACGAGGCGTTCCGGGAGAAGGTCCGCGGGCTGCCCTCCGGGGCGGTGCGCGACGTGCTCGACGTCGTCTGCGACCTCAGCGCACTCTCGGTCATCGAGGCCGACCGTGCGTGGTTCATGGAGCACGGCCGGCTCTCCTCCGAGCGTTCCAAGGCCATCACCGCCGAGATCAACCGACTCTGCCGCGAGCTCCGCCCGCATGCGCGGCTGCTCGTCGACGGTTTCGGGGTGCCCGAGGAGCTGCTGCGGGCGGAGGATCTGATCGGCTGAGGGCGGGGCGGATGCTCACCGAGGTAACTCGGTCGGGTGCCACTGGCTTCGTGGAGTTCCGTGAAGGCAGTGAGGGCTCGCCGAGTTACCTCGGTGAGCATCCGCCCGCACCCCGCGCGGAACCCGGGCCGCTGACTCTCCACAGGTGGCGTTCGGTTCCGAGTTATCCACAGGCCACCCGATTCGGGTCGGAAATGTCGGCGCAGGGACGAAGCCTGGACGCATGGACCCATTACGAATCATCACCGCCGGCGAAGGCTTCTTCACCCGCCGCGAAGCGAAGAACGCAGGCTACGCAGACCGCGAGATCACCGCGGTCGTCCGTCAGGGGGCATGGCACCGGATCAGACGCGGGGCCTATGTCTTCGCCGACGAATGGGCAGCACTCGACGCGGTCGGACGACACCGCGTGCGTGCCCGGGCCGTGCAGCGTTCGCTGGGCGGCAAGATCGCTTTGAGCCATGTGTCCGGCATGGTCGCGCACGGGATCGATCTGTGGGGTGTGGATCTCGCCAAGGTGCATGTGACCAGGCTCGATGGTGCCGGACGTCCGCTCGAGGGAGACGTCGTCCATCACCTGGGCGCAGTGGGGGAGGACGAGGTCGAGACACGCGACGGGCTGCGTACGCTGCCTGCGGTGCGATGTGCGCTCGAGACGAGCCTTCAGGCCGACGACGAGGTCACTCAGTGCCTTCTCGATGCGGGCCTCCGAGCGACGGCGTTCACGAAGGCGGAGCTGATCGCCGAATACGAGCGGATGAACCAGTGGCCCTTCAGCCATCCGCTCGGAGCCGCCGTCGCACACGCGGATCCGCTGTCGGGATCGATCGGGGAGTCGCGGTGTCTGTGGCTGTTCCGTGTCGGAGGCCTGCCGCGGCCGGAGCTTCAGGTGCCGGTCTATCGCGCCGACGGTTCACTGGTCGGCATCGTCGACTTCGCTTGGCCGCAATTCCGGTTGTTCGGTGAGTTCGACGGCCGGGTGAAGTACGGAAAGCTGCTCAGGCCTGGTCAGGCGCCCAGTGATGCTGTGTTCGAGGAGAAACGGCGTGAGGACGAGATCCGAGAGATCACCGACTACGGCTTCGTGCGCGTCATCTGGGATGACCTGGACAGCCCACGCCGGACGCTGGGTCGGTTCGAGTCCCGGATGCGGATCGCCAGCTGAACCCCGGCGAGTGGTTGACTGGCCACGTGGCCAGGCTGATCCTCATCAACGGAATGCCCGGGGTAGGAAAATCGACGCTCGCCAGGCGCTTCGCAGCCGACCACCCCGGCACGCTGGTGTGTGACATCGACCTGCTGCGTACGTTCATCGGCGGGTGGAGAGACGACTTCCTCGGCGCCGGTGCCCGGATCCGGCCGGCGGCCCTGGGACTGATCCGCGGTTACCTCGGTGAGTCCGGCGACGTGGTGCTCCCACAGCTGTTCGCCAGAGTCAGCGAGCTCCGACGCTTCGAGCAGGCGGCACATGACGCCGGTGCCGAGTTCGTGGAGGTCATGCTCGAAGCCGTCGAGAACGACGCCCTGCGTCGATTCCACGCACGCGATGACGGCAGCGATCCCTGGCACCCGATCGTGCGAGAGATCGTGGCGGAGTCAGGTGGAGACGAGCACCTCAGAGCGTACGCCGCCAAGCTCGCCGACCTGGTGGCCCAGCGCCCCGCGACGAAGGTCGTCCTCAGCGTCGCGGGCGAACTGGAGGCGACGTACGACTCTTTGCGCGCCGCGCTCGACGAATGCTGACCGAGTTACCTCGGTGAACATCCACGCCCGACGACCGAGTCACCCCTCGACAAGCTCAGGGCATCGCCTCGGTCAGCAGGCGACAGGACTCAGTGAGCGGTGTTCTTGAACCGGTCGATCGAGGCGGCGATCTCCGACTCCGCGGCGGCCTTGCCGACCCAGTCGGAGCCCTTGACGGTCTTGCCGGGCTCGAGGTCCTTGTAGTGCTCGAAGAAGTGCTTGATCTCGTTGAGCGTCCACTCGTCGACGTCCGCGAGGTCCTGGATGTGGTCGAAGCGGGGGTCGCAGGGGACGCAGAGGACCTTCTCGTCCTGGCCCTTCTCGTCCTCCATGACGTACATAGCGACGGGGCGGGCCTGGACCAGCACGCCCGGGAAGAGCGGGTAGGGGGTCAGGACCAGCGCGTCGAGCGGGTCACCGTCCCCACCGAGGGTGTCTTCGATGTAGCCGTAGTCTGCGGGGTACATCATGGAGGTGAACAGAACGCGGTCGAGACGAAGCCGATTCGACTCGTGGTCCACCTCGTACTTGTTGCGGGATCCCTTGGGGACCTCGATCAGTACGTCGAACTCCTGCGTCACTTCTCTGCCTCCAGACAAACCCAAAAACGGAATGCCGGACAGTCTGACACCGATCGGCGTCAGACCCGGCATCGAGGAGGATATCCGTGGAGCCTGACACCCCGCCGAAGTGGCCGTCAGAGGAGACGGACGAGGCCCGCGGGAAGCTCGCGATCGTGGTGCCGCTGGTGCTCGCACTCCTGGTGGGAGCTGCGGCGGCGGCGTACGCCCTGGGGTGGGTGCGCTATGCCCAGGGCAACGTCGCGCCGACCCCGCCGCCGGCACCGCTGAGCATCGCCACGGTCAGCCCGGCGGCGGTCGCGGGCCAGCAGACGAAGACTCCCGGAAAGCCTGATCAGGCCGCGCTGGAGCGGGTGATGCGCGAGATGGTCGGCGACAAGCGCCTCGGCCGGCATCTCAAGGCGGCGATCGCGCCGCTCGAGGGCGCCCCGCTGGTCACCCATGGCACCGGGGCCGCCACTCCGGCCAGTGTCACGAAGGTGCTGACCAGCGTGGCGGTGCTGGAGGCGTACGGTCCCGAGCGTCGCTTCGAGACCAGCACCACCCTCCAGGGGAGCACGGTGACGCTCGTCGGAGGAGGTGACGCATCTCTCACCAGCAACGACCTCGATGCGCTCGCCGTCGAGACGGCCCGTGAGCTCGGCACCACCAAGACGGTGAGCCTCGCCTACGACGACAGCCTCTTCACCGGTCCGGTGCTGAGCCCGACCTGGCGACGCACCTACCTGGGGGAAGAGGTCGGCGGGATCACCGCGCTGCTGGTCGACCACGGTGGGTCCCAGGCGACGGGCTACAGCCGCGATCCCTCCCTGCAGGCCGCCGAGCAGTTCAAGAAGGCCCTGGTCAAGCACGGGATCAAGGTCGACGGCAAGCCCGTGCGCGGGACCAAGGCAGGTGCCCAGCTCGCGGTACGCCAGGGCGACACGCTCCGCGAGATCGTCGAGTACACGCTGCAGCACAGCGACAACCAGCTCGCCGAGGTGCTCGCCCGCCACGTCGGGCTCGCGGCGGGGGAGCCGACCTTCGACGGCTCCACCGCGGCGATCACCGCCACGCTCAAGGACCTCGGCGTGGACACCACGGGACTGGTCCTCCGTGACGGTTCCGGCCTCTCCCGGCAGAACCGGATCCCGCCGACGCTGCTGGTGAGCACGCTCCAGACCGCGGCCAGCGCCAAGCGCCCCGAGCTCGCGCCGGCGACGACCGGCCTGCCTGTCGCCGGCTGGGTCGGGTCGCTGTCGCGCCGGTTCAACTTCGACGCCGAGCCGGGTCGCGGCCGCGTGCGGGCGAAGACCGGCACCCTCACCGGAGTGTCCGGGCTCTCCGGAATCGTGGTCGACGCCCGCGGCACGCCGTTCGTCGTCGTACTCATGGCCGACGGGTTCAAGCCCGAGCAGACCCTGGACGTACGCGACGCCCTCGACGATGCGATGGCGTCGGTCGCGACGTGTCGATGCTCGGCATAGGTCCGGTCGGCTACGGTCGTAGGCATGACCCATCGAGCTGAGGAGCCCAGGCCGACCGGAGCGACGATGGTCGACTGGGACCTGGCCGTGCGCCTCGGCGCGAAGGTCGCCGGGGACGGCCCGATCGTCTCGCGCGACGAGGCCCGGCAGGCCGTCGAGGAGCTGCGTGCCGATGCCGCGAAGGCGACCGAGTTCGTGCGTGACTTCACCGGCCTGGACGCGCCCCGCGACACCGCGCCGGTCCTCGTCGTCGACCGCAGGGGCTGGATCCAGGCCAACGCCGACACCTTCGCCCACGTGATCTCGCCGGTGGTCGACCGGATCACCGCGAAGCGGGCTCCGGGCGCCCTCTCCCTGGCGGTCGGCTCCAAGGTCAGTGCCGCCGAGGTGGGTGGTCTGCTCGGCTTCATGTCCTCGAAGATCCTCGGCCAGTTCGACCCGTTCTTCGGCCCCTCGGGCCGGTTGCTGCTGGTCGCGCCCAACGCCGTCCACGTCGAGCGCGAGCTCGGCCTCGACCCGACCGACTTCCGGCTGTGGGTCTGCCTCCACGAGGAGACCCACCGGGTCCAGTTCACGGCGAGCCCGTGGATGCGCGACCACCTCTTCGCCCAGATCGAGGGTCTCTCCGAGGCGATGGACCCTGCGTCGATCTTCGATGGCGGCCTGCAGCGTGTCACCGAGGCGCTGAAGGGCAACGGCAGCATCGTGGATGCCTTCGCCAAGCCCGAGCAGAAGGAGATCATCGACCGGGTCACCGGGATGATGTCGCTGCTCGAGGGCCACGCCGACGTGGTCATGGACGACGTCGGCCCCGGCGTGATCCCGAGCGTCACCGCGATCCGCAAGGCGTTCAACAAGCGCCGCCAGGGCATCGGCATGCTCGACCGCCTGCTGCGCCGCCTCCTCGGACTGGAGGCCAAGATGGCGCAGTACCGCGACGGCGCGAAGTTCGTACGTCACGTCGTCGACCGCGTCGGCATGGACGAGTTCAACGCCGTCTTCGCCGGCCCCGAGAACCTCCCGTCGAAGGCCGAGATCGTCGAGCCGGACGCCTGGGTCGCGCGGGTCTTGTGACTCGCCGGTTGGTTCGTCGAGGTATGCAGACGAGGTGTCACTTCCCGTGCGGAGTTCCACGAGGGAAGTGACTGTTCGTCTGCATACCTCGACGAGCATTCGCCTCGCTAGGGTGACGTGGTGAGCCTCCACCCCTCGATCGCAGCCGTACGCCGCCCCGTCCGCGCCACGCTCGAGCAGCTGGAGCCGGGCGACAAGGTGATCGTGGCCTGCTCCGGAGGAGCGGACTCGCTGGCGCTGGCCTCCGCGGCGGTGTTCGAGGGCCACAAGCTCGGGCTGCACATCATCGGCGCGACCGTCGACCACGGGATGCAGGAAGGCAGCGACGCCCAGGCGAGCAAGGTCATCGCCCAGCTCGCCGAGATGGGCGTCGACGAGACCGTCACCGCGACCGTCGAGGTCAGGGCCGACGGTGAGGGGCCCGAGGCAGCGGCCCGACAGGCCCGTTACGCGGTCCTGGACCAGCTGGCCGAAAGCCTCGGCGCGAGCGTGGTTCTGCTCGGCCACACCCGCGACGACCAGGCCGAGACCGTGCTGCTGGGCCTGACCAGAGGCTCGGGCGCCCGGAGCCTCTCCGGGATGCGCGCCGCCTTCGACCGCTATCGACGCCCGCTCCTCGGCACCACCAGGACCGACACCGAGACCGCCTGCCAGATCGAGGGCCTCGACGTCTGGCAGGACCCCCACAACCGCGACTTCGCCTACACCCGCGCGCGCATCCGCCACCGGGTCCTGCCCACGCTCGAGGAGGACCTCGGCCCGGGGGTCACCGAGGCGCTGGCCCGCACGGCCGAGCAGCTCCGCGAGGACGCCGACTTCATCGACGACATCGCCGAGGCGATGCACCGCGAGCTCGGCGGAACCCTCACGGTCGAGACCCTTGCCCAGTACCCCGCCGCCGTCCGCACCCGGGTCCTCCGGATCGCCGCCCTCGCGGCCGGCAGCCCGCCCGCGGAGCTCACCCGCGAGCACGTCAAGGCCGTCGACGAGCTGGTCACCGGCTGGCGCGGGCAGCGCTGGATCGACCTGCCGGGACACCTGCGGGCGCGGCGTACGAACGCGACGATCGTCTTCGAATCAGGCCCTTTCCCGACGAGCATTTAGAGTGGCGCCCATGGACACCGAGTACGTCGGCGACGACCTCGTGAAGACCCTGTTCACCCACGACGAGATCCAGGCGAAGGTCGAAGAGCTGGCCCGCCGGATCGAGAAGGACTACGAGGGCGAGGAGCTCCTGATCGTCGGCGTCCTGCGTGGCGCGGTGATGATCATGGCCGACCTCGCGCGCGCCCTGAACCGCCACGTCGAGATGGACTGGATGGCGGTGTCCTCCTACGGCTCCGGCACCAAGTCTTCCGGTGTGGTGCGGATCCTGAAGGACCTCGACACCGACGTCACCGGCAAGCACGTGCTCATCGTCGATGAGATCATCGACTCCGGCCTGACGCTGACCTGGCTGACTTCCAACCTCAACAGCCGCGGCCCGGCGAGCCTCGAGATCGTCACGCTGCTCCGCAAGCCCGAGGCGGTCAGCATGCCGGTCGAGGTGAAGTACGTCGGCTGGGACATCCCCGACGAGTTCGTGGTCGGCTACGGCCTGGATTTCAACGAGAAGTACCGCAACCTCCGCGACATCTCGACCCTCGCCCCGCACATCTACAGTTGAAGCGCAGCCCGAAGCAATAGGCGCAGCTGAGCCTCAGCGGGCCGGACGCACGCTGGCGATGACCTTCGCCAGCGCTGCGTCCGGGTTCGACCCCTCGGCGCCCCGGTCGGCGACGACCACGAAGAGCGCCTGGCCCGAGGGCTTGGGCACCGACACCACGGTCACCTCGATGGCGGGCACCGGGCAGCTCTGGCTGAGCGGTACGGCCCTCGCGGTCACCGCGGTGGCGGCGGTGCGGCCGCCGTCGACCTCTACCGTCCGCGGCTCACCGAGCGATCCGGTCGGGTTGCTGCCGCCGTCGTCCTGGGCGGCCGCCTTGGCCCAGTGCATCGCGGTGGCCTCGATCGTACCCTTGTCGGAGATCGAGCCGGGGGTGACGAAACCGACCAGGGTGTGCCAGTTGCCGTCGCACCAGTCGTCGCCGTAGATGGCGACGCCGTGCATGAGCGCGGTGACCTCGCCGGTGGGGGACTCGAACCCGGCGAGCGTGTCCGGACCCGGCTCCCAGTCCGGAGGTACGTCGTAGGTCATCCGGTCCTTCGCCGAGGTCACCGGTTGCCAGGTCCCGTCCGGGACCGGCGCGGGAGCGACCGGCGCCGGTGGGGGTGCGCTCGGTGAGCTCGTGGACGGGGTGGCCGACGGCGAGGCCGGCGGAACGCGTACGTCATCGGACCCCTGCGCCACGAGCCGCCAGGCGACCGCGCCCGCAGCCACGACGAGGACGACCAGGAGCACGATCAGTGCCCCGACGATGATCACGGCGAGACGGCTGCCGGAGGCGCTGGTGGGACCCGCTGTCGAGGCTTTACTTTCGGCCATGTCGACACACTAGGTCGGTTTCGCCCGGCTACCTCGCTGGATCGCCGCTTTCGCTGATGGCAGAACCGCTCAGGTGGGTTCGGGCACGATTTGGCGTGTACCGTCGTTCTAAATGACGAGCACGCTCCCCGGCGTGCGGTGTCTGACCCCGTAACGGTTGAAAGAAGCCTGTGAAGCGCATATTCAAAGGTCCCTGGCTGTGGATCATCCTGGCAGTGCTCGGTGTGATCCTGGCGCTGCAGTACCTGGCCCCTCGTAACGGCGGTGACGAGATCACCACCAGCGAGCTGACTGAATACATTCAGAACGACCAGGTCAAGGAGATCACGTTCGTCGACGGCGACCAGGAGATCAAGGCGACCCTGACCAAGGACGCCCGCAAGGGCAGCGCCGAGGTCACCACGTCGTGGGTCGACGGCGACCAGGAAGCGCTCATCGAGATGGTGCGCAAGACCGAGGCCGAGGGTGACAACCTCAAGGAGTTCAACTCCGAGGTGGCCAAGCCCTCCGTGCTCGGCTCGATCCTGAGCTTCCTGCTTCCGTTCGTCCTGATCATCGTGCTGTTCCTGTTCCTGATGAACTCGGTCCAGGGTGGCGGCGGCCGCGGGGTCATGCAGTTCGCCAAGTCCAAGGCGAAGCTGATCACCAAGGACATGCCGAAGACGACGTTCGCCGACGTCGCCGGTGCGGACGAGGCGGTCGAGGAGCTCCAGGAGATCAAGGAGTTCCTGCAGGAGCCGGCCAAGTTCCAGGCTGTCGGCGCCAAGATCCCCAAGGGCGTGCTGCTCTACGGCCAGCCCGGAACCGGTAAGACCCTGCTCGCGCGAGCCGTCGCGGGCGAGGCCGGGGTGCCGTTCTACTCGATCTCCGGCTCGGACTTCGTCGAGATGTTCGTCGGTGTCGGTGCGAGCCGTGTCCGTGACCTGTTCGAGCAGGCCAAGGAGAACGCTCCCGCCATCGTCTTCATCGACGAGATCGACGCCGTCGGCCGTCACCGCGGCGCCGGCATGGGCGGTGGCCACGACGAGCGTGAGCAGACGCTCAACCAGCTCCTCGTGGAGATGGACGGCTTCGACGTACGCGGCGGGGTGATCCTGATCGCGGCGACCAACCGTCCCGACGTGCTCGACCCGGCGCTGCTGCGCCCGGGCCGTTTCGACCGTCAGATCCAGGTGGACGCGCCCGACCTCGCCGGTCGCGAGAAGATCCTCCAGGTCCACGCCCGCGGCAAGCCGCTGGCCGGCGACATCGACCTCGACTCGGTGGCTCGCCGCACCCCTGGCTTCTCCGGTGCCGACCTGGCCAACGTGCTCAACGAGGCTGCGCTGCTGACCGCGCGCAGCGACCAGAAGCTGATCACCAACAAGGCCCTCGACGAGGCCATCGACCGCGTGATCGCGGGCCCGCAGAAGCGTACGCGCCTGATGAGCGAGCAGGAGAAGCTCATCACCGCCTACCACGAGGGTGGCCACGCGCTGGTCGCCGCGGCGCTGCCGGGTCCGGACGTGGTCCAGAAGATCACCATCCTTCCGCGCGGCAAGGCGCTGGGCTACAACCTGGTCATGCCCGACGACGATCAATACAGCCAGACCCGCTCGTCGATGCTCAACAAGCTCTCCTACATGCTCGGTGGCCGTGCCGCGGAGGAGCTCATCTTCCACGACCCGACCACGGGTGCCGGCAACGACATCGAGAAGGCGACCAACCTCGCCCGCGCGATGGTCACCCAGTTCGGTATGACCGAGCGCCTGGGTGCGATCAAGCTCGGGGAGTCCAACGGCGAGCCGTTCCTGGGGCGCGACATCGGCCACCAGCGCAACTACTCCGAGGAGATCGCGGCCATCGTCGATGACGAGACCAAGAAGCTCCTCGCGACCGCTCACCAGGAGGCCTTCGACATCCTCGAGGAGAACCGGGACGTCCTCGACAACCTGGTCCTGCAGCTGCTGGAGAAGGAGACGCTCTCCAAGCAGGAGGTCGCCGAGATCTTCGAGCCGCTGCGTCGCCGCGACCCGCGTCCGGCCTGGACCGGCTCCGACACCCGCCGCCCCTCGGACCGCCCCGCGGTCGAGATCCCGCAGTGGATCGTCGAGCGCGACAAGGCAGCGGTTGCCAAGGCGATTCGTTCCGCCTCTCAGAAGTCCGCCAACGGTGTCGACCTCGGCAAGCCGACCGAGGCCGGCTCGCCCGAGGCGACCCCGCCTGCCTGATACGGAACACATGTCCGAGACCTTCGATGATGTAGCGCCCGTCCACGTCCCCGAGCGGGACGTGGCGGACGTTCCTCCATTCGACCAGAAGCGGGCCGAGGCGGCCGTGCGCGAGCTGCTCTACGCGATCGGGGAGGACCCCGACCGCGAGGGACTGCTCGACACCCCCGCTCGGGTCGCCCGTGCCTACAAAGAGGTGACCCGCGGGCTCCACCAGGAGCCCAAGGACGTGCTCACCACGACCTTCGACCTCGGCCACGACGAGATGGTCCTGGTCCGCGACATCGAGCTGTGGTCGATGTGCGAGCACCACCTGGTGCCGTTCACCGGCGTCGCCCATGTCGGCTACATCCCAGCCGAGTCCGGCAAGATCACCGGCCTCTCCAAGCTCGCCCGGCTCGTCGACGTCTACGCGAAGCGACCGCAGGTGCAGGAGCGTCTCACCACCCAGGTGGCCGACGCTCTCACCGAGATCCTCGAGGCCCGCGGCGTGATCGTGGTGATCGAGGCCGAGCACCTGTGCATGACGATGCGCGGCGTCAAGAAGGCCGGCGCCCGCACGATCACCAGTGCCGTACGCGGCACGATGCGCTCCAACGCCACCACCCGGGCCGAGGCGATGGCCCTGATCCGGGGCGGGACCCGGTAGGTGTCCTGGGGCGCGGAACGCGCTGGGTAGGGTCGTCCCTGTGAACGAGCGCCAGCGAGTGAGCCATGAAGTCATCACGCGGCCGCGTCCGTATTCTGGCGCTTGCGCTACGGAGGTGGCCGCGTGAAGGTCATGGGGATCGTCAACGTCACGCCCGACTCGTTCAGCGACGGGGGACGGTTCTTCGCGACCGATGATGCGGTGGCCCATGGCCATGAGCTGCTGGAGCAGGGTGCGGATCTGCTCGACATCGGCGGTGAGTCGACCCGTCCGGGTGCGACCAGGCCGTTGGTGGCCGACGAGCTGGCCCGGGTGGTGCCGGTCATCGAGACGCTGGCTGCCGAGGGCGCGACGCTCTCGGTCGACACGATGCGCCCGGAGGTCGCGGCGGCGGCGGTGAAGGCCGGGGCGAAGATCATCAACGACGTCTCGGGCGGCCTGGCCGACCCGGGGATCCTGAAGGTGGCGGCCGAGCACGGTGCGACGTACGTCGTGATGCACTGGCGCGCGCACGGCGCGGAGATGCAGCACGAGGACCATCTCGTCTACGCCGACGGCGTGGTCGCCACGGTCAAGCAGGAGCTGGAGCAGCGGATCGAGGCGGCGCGTGCCGCGGGGATCCAGGACGACAACATCGTGATCGACCCCGGCCTGGGCTTCTCCAAGACGGCCGACGACAACTGGCGGCTGCTGGCGGGGGTGGAGGAGTTCCACGAGCTCGGCTTCCCGGTGCTCATCGGGGCGAGCCGCAAGACGTTCCTGGGCCACCTGCTGGCCGCCCCCGATGGCACGCTCCGTCCCGTGACCGAGCGGGAGAGCGCCCACGACGCGATCACCGTCTTCCTGGCGCAACGCGGTGTCTGGGCGACACGTGTTCATGACGTACGTGCCGCGAAGGACACCCTCGCGGCGGCAGTGAGATTGGGAAGTATCGGATGAACATTGAGGAACCAGCCGACGAAATCCAGATCCTCGGTCTGGAGTGCTACGGACACCACGGGGTGTTCGACTTCGAGCGCCGTGAGGGGCAGAAGTTCATCATCGACCTGGTCATCGGCACCGATTCCCGCAAGGCGGCGGCGACGGACGACTTGCAAGACACCGTGGATTACGGAAGTCTCGCGATGGCGGTCAAAACCAATGTTGAGCGCGACCCGGTGGACCTCATCGAAACGCTTGCCCAGCGGATCGCGGACATTTGCCTTGCAGACATCCGCGCACTTTGGGTACGTGTTACGGTTCACAAACCGGGGGCGCCTATCGAAGCGACGTTCAAAGACGTCACCCTGACGATCACCCGGAGGCAGAGCACGTGACAGAAGTACCCAACCCGCACATCATCGACGCCGACACGCTCACCGGGGAGATGCGGCCGATCCGGCGGGCGGTGCTGTCCTTGGGCTCCAATCTCGGTGACCGGTTGGCAAACCTGCAGGACGCGTTGAACACGCTCGCCGAGACCCCGGACGTCTGGGTGACGACGATCTCGCCGGTGTACGAGACCGAGCCGGTCAACTCTCCCGAGGGTTCCGACCTCTACCTCAACGCGATCGTGCTGGCCGACACCACTCTCACCCCGGCGCGCCTGCTCGACCGGGCGCTCACCATCGAGGACGCCTACGGTCGCTCGCGCAGCGGCATCTTCAACGAGCCGCGCACGCTCGACATCGACGTGATCTCGGTGGGCGACAAGATCCTCGAGGAGGAGTCGCTGACCCTGCCGCACCCACGTGCCCACCAGCGCGCCTTCGTGCTGAAGCCGTGGCTGGACCTGGAGCCCGCCGCCGACCTTCCGGGCGTCGGTCCCATCTCCGAGCTGCTCGAGCAGTCCGACCAGACCGGCATCACCCGCCGCGACGATCTCGTCCTCGAGCTCTGAGCCGGATCTGAGCACGGCACCGGAGGACCCCGACCAGGGTCCGGAGAAGGATCCCGCTGACGACGAGCGCCGGCTCCGCCCGATGTCGGGCGGAGCGATCACGGCGTGGGCCGTCATCGGAATCGTCGGTGGCTGGCTGGCCCATCCCGTGCTGGAGTCCTGGCGCGGGGTCGCCCCGGTCGTCACCTGGGCGCAGCCGTTGGTGCTGCTGCTGATCGCGGGCGCCCTGGGCGTGACCGCCTGGATCACCCACCGCCAGCTGCAGGTACGCGGCGAGCGGATCGAGGCGCACCAGGCGGTCAACCGGCTCGTGCTCGCCCGCGCCTGCGCCCTGGTAGGCGCGCTCCTCGCCGGGGGCTATCTCGGCTACGCGGTGAGCTGGCTGGGCTACGACGCCAGCACGGCCGCGGGCGAGCGACTGGTTCGCTCGGCCCTGGCGGCCGTCGCCGGGATCGCCATCGTGATCGCCTCGCGACTCCTCGAACACGCGTGCCGGGTCCGCAAACCGGATGAAAACTAGCCGTACCGTGGAAGCATGCCTTCCCCATCCGCAACTTCAGTCACACGCAGGCGTCAGCGCAGCACACGCCTGACGGTCGCTGTAGCACTGCTGGCGCTGGCCGCCATCACGATCACCGCCGCGGTGGCCTCCGGGTCCTGGCTGGTCGTCGTGCTCGCTGCCGTTCTCGGGCTCGCCTGTGGCGCTGCCGCTACCAAGATCACCCATTCCGAGCTCCTCCAGACCCGCCGCGACTGGGCGCGTGACCGCGCCGAACAGGCTCAGGCCTACCGCGTCGAGTCCGAGAAACGCGCCGAGGAGAATGCCGAGTTCCGCGCGCACATGGGCGCCAAGCTCGCCGACCGCGTCCAGGCCGTCGAGGAGCTTGAGGCCGCCCTGGCCGCTGCTCATCAGCGTGCCGCCGAAGCTGTCCGCCGCCGCGGTGAGGAGGCCCGCCGGGCCGCCCAGGCCGAGCTCCGCGGTGAGCAGCTCGAGGCCCGTCTCCAGGCGGTCGAGGCCGATGCCGCCGAGGCGGCGATCCGGGTCGCCGAGCTCGAGTCCGAGCTGGACGCCGTGCGCGCCGAGCTGGAGGCCGAGCGCAGCAGCTGGACCGGGGCTCAGTCCGCCTGACCGGCGCATGGCACACAGATGTACAGATGGTGACGAAGCGCCAACATCATCATCGCGACCTGCGTCGGCACGCGTGAAAGTACGCCGCGATGCCGAAATCGATACTCGGCCGGGTAACTGTCGAGGGGCTCGCTCGTTATGATTTTTCCGAACGGGTAACGCGACCGTCGCGTCTCCGCGCTCTGCGATGAGGCTGCGACACGGGTCGTTGGAAAGGGGAATCCGGTGACCTTGATCGCCGAACGGGCAGTCACGATCACTGAAGGCCTCGCCTACCTACGCGACCTGATGGCCACCTACGCGAAGAGGTCGTCGGTGACCTCGGTCGCGGTGCTCGGGAATGCGCCCCTGGGGCCCAGCGACGAACGCGCCCAGGCGATCGACGACTCCGACCTGGTCATCCGGGTCAACAGTTTCGTGCTGGATGTCCCCGGAGAGCCGCGCTGCCAGGGGTCGCGGGCCGACGTCGTGATCTGGAACCGGATCACCCGCCCGACGCGGTTCACCTTCGACCGCTACCGCGAGCGCCTCTACCTCCTCGCCGAGCCGATGCGCTTCCACGGCCGCCCCGAGGTGTGGCCGATGTCCTGGCCGACGGATCTGGGCTTCGTACCTCTCCCCAACGCGGAGGTGCTTCCTCGTATCGGCGACGAGCTCGACATCCCCTGGCGCACCGAGCGGCTCGCACCGACCACCGGCTTCACGGCCGCGTGGCTGGCGGTCAACCTGTTCCCGGAGGCCGACATCCGGATGTCAGGGTTCTCGTTCATCGACAATCCCGGCCAGACCGAGTGGGTCTACCAGGTCGGTGGGTCGTCGCCGGTGGCACCGGAGCACCGGATCGAGGCAGAGGCGCGTGTGATGACTGACTGGCTCAAGGAGGAACGGGTATCTCTATGGCGTTGAAGCGACTGCGCGGCGAGGTCATCAAGAAGGTCCGGTCCGCTGCCGACGCCGAGGAGTCGCGGGCCATCATCGAGGAGCTGCGCGCGATCACCGATCGGCAGCGCGAGCGCATCGCGGACCTCGAGCGTGAGCTGGCCCGGGTCAGCCCGCAGGTCGCTGCTCTCGAGGCGCGTCTGGAGACCCTGCGCGACACCGTCGAGCGGGGCAACATCGCGACCACCGCTGCGGCGGGCGGCGACGTCGACACCGCCTCGATCTGGGCCGAGATCCAGCGCCAGCAGGAGCAGGTGCGCGCCCGCATCACCGCAGCCATGCGTTTCGAGGAGAGGTTGCGACGGCTCGAGGACGGGAACCGCGTTGGCTGAGAGCGTGTCGCAGGCTGCGCTGAGTATCGTCATCCCGTTCCACAACGTGGCGCCCTACTTCCAGACCTGCTTGGAGTCGCTTCGGACCCAGACCTTCTCGGACTTCGAGGTGGTCATGGTCGACGACGCGTCCGACGACGGCTCCGCGGAGATCGCGGATCGGTTCGCCTCGAGCGATCCCCGATTCCGGGTGGTCCGCTCGGCGAAGGTCGGTGTCGGTGTTGCGCGCAACATCGGCGTCGAGAACAGTCACGGCGACCTGCTTGCCTTCGTCGACGCCGACGACTACGTGCCGGAGTACGCCTACGAGCTCATGACCGACACGCTGGCCGAGACGGGGTCGGACTTCGTCGCGGGCAACGCTCGCCGCTTCGACTCGGTGTCGGTGTGGCAGTCGTGGTCCCACCGTCGTCCGTTCGTCACCGCCCGCAGGGCGACGCACTGCAGTCGCACCCACATCCTGGGCATCGACCGCTACATCTGGAACAAGGTCTACCGGCGCGACTTCTGGGACGCCGCCGGCCTCAGCTACCCGGACATGCTCTACGAGGACTATCCGGTTGCCCTGGCCGCGCACATCCGCGCCCGTCAGGTCGACATCCTCGCCGACCCCGTCTACTACTGGCGCCAGCGCGACGGTGGCGAGGCGTCGATCACCCAGAGCCACTGGCATCTCGACAACCTCGAGGACCGCGTACGTTCGGCCGAGATGCTCTTCGAGATGGTCGAGGAGCAGGCCCCCTACCTCGCCGACCTGGTGAAGTCGCATCTCACGGCGACGGACGTCCAGGTGCTCGCCCGATCCATCGAGGACCATCCGGCCGACGAGGCCGGACGCATCTTCGACCTCGCCGCGCGCTACCTGGCACGGATCGACGATCAGATCCTCGATCGTCAGGGCCCGTTCGAGCGACTGGTGTTCGACCTGCTGCGGCGCCGTCAGCGGGACGCGCTGACGGCGTTGACCCGCTATCGGGCCACGAACGGCACCCAGGCTCCGCTCGCCCGTCGGCGGGACGGTTGGTACGCGAGGCTCCCCTCCTTCGAGGACGCCGCGGTCGGCGTCCCCGACTCGGTGTTCCGCCTGGCTCCTGCCTACATGAAGGCCAAGGCCGTGGCGACCGAGGCGTGGTGGAGCGGCTCCCGGATCGAGGTCCGGATCAACATCGGTGCCAACACCCTCGCGCTCGCACCCCGAACCCGCTTCAAGGTGTGGCTGGAGAGCCCTGCCGGTGTCAGGGTTCCGGTGGATCATGTCGCTCGACCACGGGCGATCGCGTTCGGGCAGGTGGACAGGTCCACGCTCGAGCTGAGCATCGATCCGTCACAGCTGGCGGGCGATCGCCAGTGGCGCCTCATGATCGGGATCCGCAACCGCGATCTCCGCGACGTGATCCAGGTGACGACGTCGGGCGACGGCCGTGAGCGCTGGCAGGGCTGGCGGCGCATCGGCAACCGCTGGTGTCGCCCGGGACGCCTCCCCGGGGGCTTCGGGGTCACCGTTCGCGATCTTCCGGACGCGTGGGTCGATCACGCCACGGACCTCGGCGACGAGATCGAGATCCGCGGCGCGTTCCGTGGCGCTCCTCCTGCGAGTGCGGAGCTGACCCTCACCGGCCGCGGTGGCTCGGAGACGACCCACCCGTTGACGATCGGCGAGCGGGGCGAGCGGGGCATCACCCCGTGGCGGGTGACGGTGTCCGTCGGCGCCGTTCTCGAGCGGTCCGGGCTGGACATGCCCATGGAGGAGATCGTGCCGACCCGGGTGAAGCTGACCCGGAAGGGACGTACGTCCCCGCTACCCGTGCACCCGGACTTCCTCGGGTCTCGATCTCTGATGAAGGGGCGCGCGGTGAACGCGACCCGCGACCCGAACGGCTCCTTCGTCATCACCGCGACGCCCGACCGTCCCGTGGTCCACGACGCCTGGTGGCAGGGCGAGGATCTCATCCTGCGTGGTCCGGACGGTCCCCGCCTGGCGTCGGCCGGTGCGGTGCTCCGCACCTGGCCGACCCCGGAGAAGCCCCTCGACGTCTCCCTGGACGTGGCCGACCGTGACGGGGTCTTCCTGATCACCGTGCCCGCGGGTGCGTTGCGGAGCACGGCGGTCGAGCACGGTGCCTGCGAGACGACGATGTGGTCGCTGCTGGACGGCCGCGAGCACAAGCCGGTCGTCGTGGCCCGTGAGCTCAGCGAGCGGGTGCCCCAGCCCGCCGCGGCCGAGGCGGCGAAGCTCGAGTTCGGCTGGTCGGACGAGATCCACCTGCGGCTCGCGCCGGCCACGCCCGTCGACGCGTGACCGGCTGACGCCTGCTGGAGCCAAGCCCTAGCGCCTGGCCATGCGTCGGATCGCGGCGCGGACCCTTCTGAGCAGTCGGGCCGCACGCCGGGCCCCGGGGACGCGTCCGACGCCGGCACGCGCCCGTCCGGGGACGGCCGTTGCGCGCCGGGCGACTCGGTTCACGGAGGACGCCTGCCGAGCGCTCAGCTGCTCCTCGAGCTCCTTGATGCGGCTGTTCAGTGAGGTGACGTCGCGCCGGGCTGCCGTGCGGACCTCGTGGGTCATCGTCTGACGCTGACGCATCTGCTGCTTGAACCAGGTCACCTGGCCACGCAGCGCCTCGTTCTCGTCCATCAGCTTCTTCAGCTCGCCCGGGTCGGCGTCCGGCGTCGTCCGAGGGTCTGCGACCACGGGGGTCATGCCGGTGGAGGAGAGCGCGGACTCGCGCTGCTGACGTACGCGGCGGACCTCCGCCGGAGTCACCGCGAGGTCGAGAGTCGCCGCGAGCAGGACGGTGAGCTCGTCCCGGCCGCGACCGGCCGGCCAGGGGTGACGCCAGCCGGCCACACAGATGTAGGCGGCGAGCTCGTCCAGCAGCCCCACGAGGATCTCGTCGGCGGACTCGGCGAGCTTCACCGTCGACTCGTGGACAGGGACGACGCGGTCCGCGTCGAGGCCGATCTCGTCGACCTGAAGACCGCACCAGAGCTCGGGGGCGCCGGCCACGGCGTCGTGCAGCCGGCGTACGTGACGGCGAAGGGCCGCCGCGTCCCGGCGGGCCGAGTCGCGCATCGCTTCGAGCAGCCAGGACCGGTCGGCAGCCGTCCAGGACGTCTCCTCACCCGTCCGGTCGACACCGAGGACGGTCGGGGTCGAGTTGAGGCCCCGGGTGACCAGCCAGCCGCCGGCAGCCGCCGCGGTCCCCAACGCGTCCAGCGCCTGACCCAGCGCCGGCTGGACCTCGCGCAGCGTGGGGGTGTCGGAGGGGCGGCCGTGAGCGATCGCGAGCGCCACCGAGCAGACGTCGGGAGCTGCGGCCAAGGATGGCGAATCGACGTCGGGCCACAGGGTGTATCCGCGACCCGCGAACCGTGCGCTCGCGTCCGTGAGGCTCGCCGGGTTCCCGCGATCGTGGACGGGGAACGACCAGTCGGCGTTCTCGTCGGATGCCTCCGGGGTGACGGCCCTGAGCTGGGCGAGCGGCGATCCCGGGTTGGGGACGACCACGGCCAGGCGGGAGTCGCCCGGTGCGATGCCGGCGAGGTGCTCGCAGAGCGCGCGCCAGTCCGCCGGATCGGCGTCGATCGTCGCGACCCGGCCGAGCCCGTCCAGCGCGAGCACGGCGTCGACGGGCCGGTCGGGGATCCACGCCCGCAGATCACCGCAGACGACGTCGACGGACCTGGCGGCGTAGCGCTCGGCGACGAGCTCGGCATCGGCATGCGTGCGGAGGACGACGGTCGTCGTCACGGCCCGGTCGACGACCGCATCGAGCAGGTCGAGGTCGTGCGGGCCGACGACGAGCAGGTGCGCCGCGCCGCTCGCCGTCGCCACCGCGAACCGGGTCAGGACCGGTCCGCGGGGGAGCGGACGGGTGCCGGCCATGTCGGACCAGTCGTACATGTCACCGGAGACGACGCTGTAGCCGGCGACCTTCGTGTCGATGTCGTTCATGCAGTGATCTCCCATCCGAAGAGCGCGCGCAGCTCGGCAGGCGACGCCATCGCATCCAGCCCGAGCTCGCGCACGGTCGTGGCGCGTACTTCCTCTGCGTCGGTCTCCACCCCGTGGAACTCGGGGAACAGACGCCTGGCCTGCTCGTTCCCGTCCCGGACGCTGGCGTCCCGGACGTCGGCGAAGGTCATCGGGTCACCGTAGACCGCGACCTCGGAACCGACCGACGCACCGTAGAAGATCGCCGTGGTCAGCCGGTTCGACGCGACCCGGCGGTGCCGGATCTGCTCCGCGTACTGCTTGTGGAGGAAGCGGATGTCCGTGCCTTGGCGCAGCGTGCCTCGCTTGCCGTGACAGATGACCCGGAAGCCGGCGTCCTCGTAGCGGCGGCGGATCTCCGGCATGTCGTACTCGATCCAGTAGAGACAGACGGTCACCGGGCCGTCCTCGGTGTCGCGGATCTCCGCGATCAGCCGGTCGTGATCACCGCTGACCTCACCGTGGTCCCAGGTGTGGAACGGGTAGAAGATCGTGCCCTCGCGCTCGTCGGCCGGGGGAATGGGCTCGACGTCCTTCTTGAGTTCGAGCAGGTAGTTCCACGGGGCGCCGATCACGGCGTAGTCGCGCCAGCCGGCCGCCTGACCGCGGCGCAGGTTCGCGTGGGACCAGACGAACTTGGGGAAGCCGTAGGGCGGCGCGTGGCCAGGGCCGAAGCCGTGCAGAAGGTTCCAGCCGTGCTGGAGCACTCCCCAGATCGGGCGCGGCTCCTCGAAGGAGAGGCCGCAGTACTCCGAGAGGATGTGCGCGTGCCCGTACCAGTGATTGCTCGTGTCCAAGTCTCAGTCTCCGAGATCTAGCGAACGGATTCGGTCGGTCTTGACCGCCACCACGAGCACCGAGGACCCGAACGGCAGATCGAGCCGGGGCAACAGGCGCTCGTCGATGCGGGTGGCGCCGAGCAGGACCTTCTCGACCGTGGGGGAGACCTCGGGGAGCGGTGCGACGCCGCCGTCGGGAAGCTGCCGGGCGCCGGCCGGACCGCGCTCCTGGAACCGGGTGACCAGGCGCTGGGCGGCGAACATCGGAAACGTCCCTGCGAAGCCGTACGTCGCTCGCACGGGTGACAGTCCGGCTGCCCTGACCGCCGCCACCGCCCGCCGCCGGGTGTAGCGCCGGTGGTGGTGGTTGTGGTCGTCGTGGCTGGTCCAGGCCCAGTTGTACGCCGGCACGGACATCAGCAGGCGGCCGCCGGGGGCGAGGACGCGCTGGATCTCGGCGAGGGCGGTGGCCTCGGGATCGCAGTGCTCGATGACGTCGAAGGCCGCGACCACGTCGAAGGAGGCGTCGGCGAAGGGCAGTCCGGTCGCGGAGCCGCACACGCCGCCGTCGGCGAGGCCACGCGGGTCGACGTCCAGCGAGACGTGGTGCTCGGCGGTGCCTCGGAGCCAGGTGACGCTCGGCCCGTCGGCGCTGCCGACGTCGAGCAGGCGACGCGGGGTCCCGACGTACGGCTTCATGACGGTCTCGAGGATCCGGGTGCGCGCCCGGTACCACCAGTAGTCGCTCTGGGCGATCGAGGGAGAGCCGCCGGACCTGGTGCCCAGCAGCATGCCCGTTTCGGTCATCGGATGGAGACCTCGCTCACGTGGGTCGACTGATGTTTGTGGCCGGGGGCGGAGGTAGCAGCAGCGTAGGCCAGTGCGATCTCGTCGGCGATGCGACGCACGCCGACGGCGAAGGGTGTCTGCGTCCGTTGGTCGAGCTCGGGCCACACGACGCTGCGGACGCGCAGATCGCGTACCTGGCCGGGAGCGCCGGCGCCCGGGATGCGCAGCCGCGCCCGTCGTCTGAAGACCCGGTTGGTCTCTCCGATCACAGCCGAGAGGGTCACCCCGGTGCCGGTGGCCAAGATCTTGACGACAGCGTTCGATCCGGTCCGCTGGACCTGCTCGTCGAGGCCGTCGAGGGCATCGACGACCATCTCGGCGCAGTCGCCGACGTAGAGATAGTCGCGGATGGTGTCGAAGGAGACCCAGACCGGCAGCGGCGTGCCGCGCAGCTGAGCCAGACACAGCTGGGAGACGAGGCCCTGGGGCTTGGAGAGCTTCTGGCCGGGCCCGTAGAGGTTGGTGATCCGGCCGAGAAGCGCCACGGAGCCGGTCTCGTCGCAGAACGCGGTCAGAGCCTCCTCCATGGCCAGCTTGGCCGTGCCGTACGCCACCAGCGGGCGAGGCTCGGAGAGCTCGGTGAACGGCGGATCGGCCGAGCCGGCGTAGACGCCGCCGGCGGAGGACGCGAAGAAGAACGCCAGCCGAACGGTGGGTCGTAGAGCCGGGCGGAGGTCGTCGAGTACGTCGCGGAAGAGGGACACCTCGGCCTCGAGCTCGTCCGCCGGGGTGGCCACGAACCCCGCGCCGGCACACCAGGCGATGTTGACGCGGCCGTCTGGCGCGGAGTCGAGGAAGGCGGCGAGCTCGGACCTCAGGACGGCGCGAGCGGCCACCGGGTCGTGCCATGGGACGCTCGTCGTACGCACGGACGCGCCCGAGCGCTCGAAGGCGGTGCGTACGTGGCGGCCGAGCAGGCCCCCACCACCGACGACGAGCGTGGGCGGTCGGGACGGATATCGCGCGCCGGTCACTCGGGGCGACCGGGTCGGGGGCCCTCGCGAAGCGGGCCGTTCGCGGGGTCGCTGACGATGACGTAGAGCGGCTTGCCCATGGCCATGTTGACGGAGACACCGAGGTATTCGGCGATCACGCCCAGCGTGAGCATGATGGCGCCGGAGCAGACCAGCACGGCGGCCATCAACGAGGTCCAGCCCTGGACCGGGACCCCGCCGGCGAGACGAGCGACGACCAGCGCGACCGCGAGAACGATGCCGGAGGCAGCGAGCAGGGCTCCGCAGATGCTGACCGCACGCAGCAGCCGGGTGCCGCCGGTGAGCACCATCCGCCAGAAGTGCGACATCAAGGAGCGGTAGTTGTAGCCGGAGGGCCGCTCACCCTCCTCGCGCAGCTCCACCGGGCAGGTCGCCACGTCCGAGATCACCCAGCTCAGGGCGACGTCGAGGTAGACCCCGTTGGCGGCGTAGGCGGACACGCTCCGGCCGTACTCGCCGAGGATCAGGCGGAAGCTGTTGAACTGCCGGGCGCTTCCCCCGGGCATCAGGCGGTCGATGACGACCTTCGAGCCGCGTGAGGTCAGGTTGCGCAGCGGACCGTGGGGCGCGGCGTTGGTGGGGCGGGCGTAGACCAGGGCGGCCCGCTCCCGCAGCGCGGTGTCGAGCATCGGCCGGATGTAGGCCGGGTCGTGCTGGCCGTCCTCGTCCATGGTGACGATCCAGTCCGATCCCGACGAGGCCAGGCCGGCGAGGGTCGCGGCGTGCTGGCCGAAGTTGCGGCTCAGCCAGATCGGCCGAACGATGTCGTACTTCTCCGCGAGCTGTCGCATGGCGAGATCGGAGGCGTCCGGGCCGTGGTCGTGGACCAGGAGGATCTCGGTGACCCGCCCCTGTTGCCCGTCCGGGGTGACGAACGGCTCGGCGAGGTCGACGATCTCGCTCACCACGTCCGGAAGCGTCTCGGCGCCCCGGTAGACCGGGATGACGACGGAGACGGTGTGGGTGAGGGACATCGCCTAGGAAAATAGCGCATTCGGAGGGTCTTGGGTGTACTCCATGTAGGCGTTTTGTTGGCATGATCGCCCGCGTGACTGCAGACCCGGCAACCGTGGGCGTCGCACCTGACGCACAGCCATCCTCGGACCGCACGCTCTCGGGCAGTGTGCGCCCGGGAGCCGCCTGGTCAGGTCTGCTCCCCGGGGTGCTCGTCGTGGGCGTGACCCTCGTCCTCGCGATGGTCGTGGCCGGCGTCGCTCTCGGCGACGCCCTGCTCTTCACCGGGTACGTCCTGGCGTTCCTCACCTTCCCCGGCACGGTGGTGTGGCGAGCGGTCGCGAAGCCGGGGCCGGGCCTCGGCAACGACCTGGTGCTCGGCACCATCCTCGGGCTCGTCCTCGAGGCCCCGCTCTACGTGCTGCTGCGCGCGACCGACCTCACCTCGCTGATCTACGGCTACCCGGTCGCGGTGCTCGTCGTGACGCTGGTCGTCGTCCGGCGCCGTCGACGGGTCGGTCCGGTCGTGGTCGGACCGGCGCACCTGTGGTCGTGGGCCGGTGCGGCGGTGGCGGGCGTACAGGTTCTTCTGGTCACGAAGCAGATGTGGACCTACCGACCCCTCGACGCGTTGCGGGCGCCGTACGTCGACGAGCCCTTCCACCTCGCCATCGCCGGCGACCTGCTGCATCACTTCCCCGGCCAGATGCCGTGGGTCGAGGGCACCCCGCTCTTCTACCACTGGCTGGTCTACGTCCACCTGGCGTCGGCGGCGACGGTCACCCACATCGAGCTCATCGTGCTCCTGCGCAGCCTGTCGATCGCGTTGCTCGTGCTGCTCACCGTCGGAGGAGCGTACGCCGCGGCCACACGTCTCACGGGACGGAAGTGGACCGGGTTCGTCGCTGCCCTCGTCCTCGCCCTGGGTGCCACTCCGGACTTCTTCGGCTGGACCAGCCTGGTCAGTCCTGCGCAGCTCGCCCTCGACTCCGTCACCCGCGCGTTCTACAGCCCGACGCACGCTTTCGTGATGCCGCTCCAGATGGTCCTGATGGTGCTGGTCGTCGAGATGATCCGGCGTGAGCGGTGGCGATGGCGGCCGTGGCTGCTGACGGTGGTCGTCATGGTCGCGGTGGCCGGCGCGAAGTCGTCCGCCCTGCCGACGGTCATCGCCGGTCTGCTCCTCGCGCTCGTGGTCGCGGCCGTGCTGCGCCGCAGGCATACGGTCCGCACTCTCGCGGTCCTGTTCGGCTCGGCCGTCGCTGTCTTCCTGGTCGCGCAGCAGGTGTTCTACGGCGGCGGCACCCGGGCGACGACGATCGATCTCAACGGGAGCACCGTCCAACGGCTGGGCATCCTGATGCTGCCCGAGGGGGAGACGCTCCCCGGGTCCGCGCCGGTGTCGATCTGGATCTGCTTCACCGTCGGGTTCGTCCTCGGTGCCGTGCCGCTGATCATCGGCCTGGTGCGCGGCGGCTGGCGCCGCCCCGACCTCGTGTTCCTGATCGGCCCATGGGCCGCCGGGGCCGGGGCGTTGATGGTCCTGAGCCACCCGGCGCTGAGCCAGGCCTACTTCCTCCTGGGCGCCGCCGGGTTCTTCGCCGTGGCGACCGCCGTCGCGCTCTCGGACCTCCTCCCGGTCGACCTGTCGCGGCGCGACGGGGTGCGGATCATCGGCTGCGCCGCTCTGGGTTGGCTCGCGCTCGTGGCCGTGAGGCTGATCATGGGCGGCAAGATGCCCGCCACCGGCTCGGTCTTCACGCCGACGTTGCTGACCCAGCTCGCCGTCGGGCTGCTGGTGCTGGCGGTGGCCGTCGGCGCGGTGCTCGTCTACGCCAAGCGCGCCGCGATCGCGGCGATCCCGTCGGTCGTGGCGCTGATGCTGGGAGTCGTCCTCGCCGGTGCACCGCAGACCGCCGCGCTCGCGGTGGCCGGCCCCTGGCTCTCCCGGGCTCCCGCCACGGACATCATCGGCCCGGGTGGGATCGCCGCCGCACGGTTCGTCCGCCAGCACTCGCAGCCGGACGAGCTGATCGCGACCAACGCCCACTGCATCGGGCTGCCCGTGCCCGACTGCGACCGCAGGAACTTCTGGATCGCGGGGTACGCCGAGCGCCGGGTCCTGGTGGAGGGCTGGGCCTACATCGACCCGCTCGTGGTCGGGCAGCCGTCGACCGACCTCAACAACTCGGCCTACCTGCCCTTCTGGGACCCGGAGCTGCTCGAGGCCAACGACGCGGCGATCACGCGTCCGTCACCGGAGACGATCGGCAGGCTGCGCGACGAGCACGGGGTCGACTGGCTCGTCGTCGATCGCCGTTATCAGGCCGACCTCCCCGGCATCCGCCGCGAGCTCGGCCAGCCGCGCTTCAAGGGCGGGCTCTACTCCGTGTTCGACCTGCGCTGAGGTCCGAATCAACGGCGCAGGAGGGCGCGGAGCCGTTCCCGTCGTGAGGGCGGGGTCGCCTCCCGGCGCCGGGCCCGGGCCTCCTCGACCTCCTGCTGGATCTCCTCGGGCATCGTGTGCAGCCCCTGCATGACCAGCTTCACGACCTGCATCACCTCGTCGCCCGGGATCTCGGCGTAGTCGCCGATGTTGTAGGCGGGGAAGTTGCTCTGCTCGATCATCTCGGTGAAGGCGAAGCCGCCGAGCTTGCCGATGAGGAGGTTGTCCTCGCGGTAGTCGTCGAGAAGCTCCTGGCGGAACTCGGGGGTCATGTAGACCGCGCTGGTGTCGTTCCAGCCGAGCTGGGTGGCCTTGGTGACGAACTCGCCCCGGAGGATCTGGATCCACCGCAAGCGGGTGGCCTTCCAGGAGTCGGCGCCCCGGAGCCGGCCCCGCATCGGTGCGGCCGCCACGATCGGAGCCATGTGCCGTGCGGTCTCGACGGTCCGCCAGCCGGACCCGACGTTGCTCGACGCGGCGCCGGTGCCCTTGATCGGGAGCTCGCAGGTGCTGAGGAAGTCCGTGACGGCGTTGCCGTCGCGCAGCTCCTTGCGGATGAACGGGCGCAGCCGGAGATCGACGTCCGGGATGGCAGTGGTGATGGTCTCCGCGAACTGTCCGTAGTGGAGGAAGCTCATGTCGAGCGGCGACCACTCACGGAAGTCCTCGAAGGGCAGATCGACCAGCTCGGCGTGCTCGGGTCGCATCACCATCAGCCGCTCGACGTAGAACGCGTTGTAGAACGTGGCCTGGTCGCGGACGTAGTGGACCCAGCGGACCTGCGCGCCCGCCTGGCGCGCGTAGTCGCCGATCGCGCTGATGTGCTCGGGCTGGAGCAGCGAGAACGACTCGCACGAGATCACCGTGGTCTCGGCGCTGCCGGAGGCGATCGACTCGACGAGCTGCTCCCAGGTGCCGAGAGCCGGCATGAAGAGCACCTCGCCGACCAGCTGGGAGTAGAGGTTCTGGTGCTGGATGCTGTGCTCGCCGCGGCCGATCGTCGGATAGGCCACCTCGGGCGGGAGGTTCCCCTCCCTGCTGGCGCGGGCTAGGAAGGACTGGATCGCCGTGCTCCCGGTCTTGAAGGTGCCGGAATGGACGATCAGAGTCTTCTGCATGCAACGCTCCAAATGTCGCTGCTGGGATGGGGTGCGGCGCGACGTCCCGCGTGGTCACGAATCCTACTGGCCGAGGCTCACTGGCCGAGCTTCTTCTGCTCGATCTGAGCGTTGATCCCGACCAGCTCGGGATGGGCCTCCAGGAGCGTGACGAGGCCGGCGGCGTCGAGACGATGCGCGTCGTGCTCCTCGATGAGGATCCGCAGGAGCTGCATGTCCTCGGGGGTGTCGAGCGTGATCCGGTACGCCGAGGCGTCCCGCTCCCACGGCAGGTTGAGCTTGGGCCGGGCATCGTCGGTGTAGAGCCACGGGGTGACGTGCTCGCGGTGGGGAGTCTCGGTGGCGAGCCGGTCTGCCTCCAACAGCGCCTCGGCGGAGAAGACCTCGAAGTCGAGCCCGCGTGGGTAGGTGCGCTCCAGGGCGTTGCTGGCATAGAGCGTGGGGTCGCCGGCGGCGGCCCAGGCGTCCACCCCGCGGCGTACGACATCGCCGTCGATCAGGGGGCAGTCGCTGGTCACCCGGACGACGACGTCGGGCTCGAACTCTCGCACCGCCAGGGCGAAGCGGGACAGCACGTCGTGCTCGCTGCCCCGGACCACCCCGGCGCCGAGCTTGTCGGCCAGGACGGCGACCGGGTCGTCGTCGAGGTTGGTGGTCGTCGCGACGACCACCGGGAGTCCGGCCGCGGTGAGCCGGGCGAGGTGATGCTCGAGCATCGTGACGCCCGCGGCCTCCCGCAGCACCTTGCCGGGAAGGCGGGTGCTGGTCATCCGTGCCTGGGTGATGACGGCGGTCTTCACAGGATGCCGATCAGGGTCTCGACGACCTGGTCGACCTGGTCGTCGGTCAGGTCGGGGTACAGCGGCAGGGAGAGCTCCTCGGCGTAGAACGCTTCCGCGTTCGGGCACATCCCGCGCCGGTAGCCCAGGTCCGCGTAGACCGGGTGCCAGTAGACCGGGATGTAGTTGACCTGTACGCCGATGCCGGATGCCCGCATCTTCTCGAAGACCTCGCGCCGGCGGTCCTCGAGGATGCGCACCGGATAGAGGTGCCAGGCCGGATCGACGCCCTCGCGCCGGACCGGCAGCCGCAACCCGTCCACGTCGGCGAGCGCGGCGTTGTAGCGGGCGGTGATCTCCGCCCGCCGCTGCTTGAACCCGGCCAGCCGCGCGAGCTGGGAGAGGCCGAAGGCGCACTGCAGATCGGTGAGCCGGTAGTTGAGCCCGAACTCGTGGACCTCCTGGTGCCATGGCCCCTCGTCCTCGATCCGGAACCGGTCGGCGTCACGCATCAGCCCCACGAAGTGGAACTCGTGGGCCCGCTGCGCGATCGCGGCGTTTTTCGCGACGACGGCGCCGCCCTCGCCGGTGGTGAGGTTCTTGGTCGGGAAGAACGAGAGCGTGGTCAGGTCGGCGAGGTCGCCGACCGGGCGCCCACCGGACGAGCCACCGATCGAGTGGGCCGCGTCGGCCAGCGTCAGCGCACCGACCCGGTCGGCGATCGGCTGCAGCGCGGCGTAGTCGGCCGGATGGCCGGCGTAGTCGACGGCAGCGACGACCTTGGTGCTGTCGGTGACGAGGGCATCGACGGCTGCTGGGTCGATCAGCGCTGTGTCCGGATCGACGTCGGCGAAGACGACCTTCGCGCCGAGCAGCGAGGCTCCCGAGGCGGTCGCGACGAAGGTCATCGGCGTGGTGACGACCTCGTCGCCGGCACCCACCCCTGCGGCGGCGTAGGCGATGTGGAGTGCAGCGGTGCCGGACGTGCACGAGACCGCCCGGTGCCCGCCGACCACGTCGGAGAGCGCCTCCTCGAACGCGGTGACCGTCGGCCCGGTGGTGAGCCAGTCGCCGCGCAGGATCGCCGTGACTGCCTCGATGTCCTCCTCGGAGACCGACTGGCGGCCGTACGGAAGCATGCTCAGATCCCCGACTCCAGGACCGTGCGCAGATCCTCGGCGTCGTACCAGATGTCGTTCTTGTCCGAGGCGCAGTGGAAGCCGTCGGGGACCGGCACGGCGTCCATGATCGGCTTGTAGCCCCACTGCGGGTTCTCGGGCTCGATCACGTAGTACTTCCCGTCGTGGATGCTGACCGCGCGGCGGCCCTCCTCCGGGCTGATCATCTCCTCGTGGAGCTTCTCGCCGGGGCGGAGGCCGATGTCGACGAAGGTCGCGTCGGGTGCGACCGCCTTCGCCAGGTCGACGACCTTGTGGGAGGGGATGTGCGGGACGAGCAGCTCGCCGCCCTGCATGAGCTCGAAGGTGTCGAGCACCATCTGCACCGCCTGCGGCAGCGTGATCAGGAACCGGGTGCACCGCATGTCGGTGATCCCGAGCGGCTCGCCGCGCTCGGCCATCGCCTTCCACTTCGGGATGATCGACCCGCGCGAGCCGGTCACGTTTCCGTAGCGCACCACGGAGAACCGGGTCTCGTAGGAGGCGGCGTAGTTGTTGCCGAGGATGAAGATCTTGTCGGCCGTCAGCTTGGTCGCGCCGTAGAGGTTGATCGGCGAGGAGGCCTTGTCGGTGGAGAGGGCGACGACCTTCTTCACGCCGGCGTCGATCGAGGCCTCGACGACGTTCTGCGAGCCCAGGACGTTGGTCTTGATGAACTCGAAGGGGTTGTACTCCCCGGTGTCGACCTGCTTGAGCGCCGCGGCGTGGACGACGTAGTCGACGTCGTGGAGCGCCCGGTGCAGGCGGTCGCGATCGCGGATGTCTCCGATGAACCAGCGAAGCCGCGGGTCGTTGCCGAACAGCTGACGGCACTCGTACTGCTTGAGCTCGTCGCGTGAGAAGACGATCACGCGCCGCGGGTTGAGGTGGTCGAGGACATGGCGGATGAACGCCTTTCCGAACGAGCCGGTCCCGCCGGTGACCAGGATGCTGGCGCCATCGAGAGGATGGTCGGCGGGGGACTCTCGGACTTCCGAATTCGGCACGGTCACAGGGATGCTCTCTAGTCTGGGCCTCATCTGCTGCGCCAACGATACGGCGCGCAAAAGGTGACATATGCCGTTCGCCAGAAACGGACGGATCCGGGAGGTTGCGCAGACATGTCCATGGGATCGCCCGACGACGAACGTCTCCGGGTGGCGATGGTGTGCGACGCCGGACCCGAGGTCGGGATCGGGCACGTCATGCGCTGCCTGGCGCTCGGGGAGGAGCTCGTCGCGCGCGGAATGTCTGTCGTGGTGGTCGCAGACCTCGACCGGGTGCCCTGGGCGGCCGAGCAGGTGCGGCGGCGGGGGATCGAGATCGCGTCGCCCGGCCAGGGCGATGTGCGCGACGTCCTCGCCCGCCTCGAGCCGTCGTCGGTGGTCGTGGACTCCTACCTCCTCCCGGCATCGGTCTACGCCGAGCTGCGGGAACGCTGGCCGCTGCTGGCGCTCACCGACGGCGATCCCGGCGACCGGGTCGCCGACCTCTACCTGGACCAGAACCTCGGCGCGGAGGCCTCCGCGTGGGTCCTCCCCGAGGGTGCCCGGCATCTCGGTGGGCTCGACTACGCCCAGCAGCGACGTGACATCGTCCGGCAGCGTCCGAGCGCGCCCAAGGCAGCCGCCGACGAGCACACGCCGCTGCGGGTGCTGGCGTTCTTCGGCGGCACGGACGCCTTCGGGGTCTCCCCGCGGGTCGCCCGCCTGGTCGTGCGAACCGGGATCGCCGTGGAGCTGACCGCCATCGCGGCCACCCCGGAGCTCGCCGAGGAGATCGCCGGCATCGTGCCGGCGCCGGGTCAGGCGGTCCACGTGATCGGGCAGACCGACGTCCTGGCCGAGCTCGTCGCCGACGCGGACGTGGTGCTCAGCGCCGCCGGCACCTCGGCCTGGGAGCTCTTCTGCATCGGCGCGGCGGTCGGGTTCGTCTGCGTCGCCGACAACCAGCGGGACGCGTACGTCCGGATGGACGAGGACCGGCTGGCCGTGGGCATCGCCACCCTGGCCGAGCTCGACGGCGACCCCGAGGTGGCCGTGGCCCGGATGCGTGACCTGCTGGGGGACGTACGCCTCCGGGAGCGGTTGCGCGCCGCCTGCTGGGCCACGGTCGACGGCCGAGGGCCGGCGCGCGTCGCCGACGCGCTCCTGGCCCTCGACCGGGTCAGAGCGATCTAGACCAGGTCCCAGCTGAGCGGGGTGCCGGCCGGGACGTCCTGGGTGAAGGTGCGCCCGACGACGATGTCCACGTCGCCCGGCGGCAGCCCGTCGGCGGGGCGGACGGAGCGTACGTTGTCCGGTCCGACCTTCTCCCCGGCGCGTACGTCGCGGGTGACGAAGAGCGAACGACGGAACCGCAGGCCCTCGCGCTCGGCCGACTTCGGGCCGATCCGGGCCTCGCCGAGCGCCTGCCAGGCGATCCTGGTCTCGCTGACCAGGGAGGCGAACTCGTGCGGCTCCAGGGAGAAGTCGGAGTCGACGGCACCGTCCGCGCGCGAGAGCGTGATGTGCTTCTCGATCACGCAGGCGCCGAGCGCGACGGCCGCGACCGAGGCGCCGATGCCGAGCGTGTGGTCGGAGAGGCCGACGGCGACGTCGAGCCCGTCGCGCAGCACCGGGATCCCGCGGAGGTTGGAGGCCTCCGGAGGCGCCGGGTAGGACGCCGTGCAGGCCAGCACGACGAGGTCCTCGTTGCCGGTCGCCCGTGCCGTACGCACCGCCGCGTCGATCTCGGCGAGCGTCGCCGTGCCGGTGGAGATGATCGTCGGCAGCCCGGTCTCGGCAATGGCGCGGACCAGGGGCAGGTCGGTGATCTCGGAGGAGGCCGACTTCAGCATCGGGACCCCGAGCTTCACGAGGAAGTCGACAGCTGTCGGGTCGAAGGCGGCGCTGAACGGCACCATCCCGAGCTCGCTGGCCAGGGAGAAGATCGGCTCGTGCCACTCCCACGGCGTGTGCGCCTCCTCGTAGAGCTCGTGGAGGCGGCGGTTGGGCCAGAGCGGATGGTCCGCCGAGAGCCGGAAGGCGGGGGTGTCGACGTCCAGGGTGATGGTGTCGGCGGTGTAGGTCTGGATCTTGAGCGCGTGCGCGCCGGCCTCGCCCGCGGCCCGGACGATGTCGAGCGCCCGCTCCAGGTCGCCGCCGTGGTTGCCGGACATCTCCGCGATCACGAACGGCTCGTGGCCGGGACCGATCTTCCGGTCGCCGACGGCGATCTCGTGGGTGGTCATCACTGCTCCTTGCCGGAACGTCGGGTGGGTCGGTCGTCGCGGTGCAGGCGGACCGGGATCGCGGTCACGGAGCCGCCGTCGACGGTCTGCTCGTAAGGCTCGCCCTCGGTGAACCCGAGCCGGCGGTTCATGGTGCGTACGGCCTCGTTGTGGGGGAGCACCTCGCCCTCGAGGAGGTCGATGTCGAGACCGTCCGGCTCGAGGGCGAAGGCGTACGCCACGGCCTCACGCATGATCTTGGTCCACGCCAGCAGCGCGGTGCCGTCGGCGGTGGTGCCGTCGTGGTCGAGATAGAAGCCCCAGGACGCCGACCTGGCGACGGGGTCGTGGTCGAAGAAGGTCACCACCCCGAGCGGGCGGGAGGCGTACTCGAACATCAGCACCCGCCGGGTCGGATCCTGGATGACCCGGGACCACCAGGCGGCGTGCTCCTCGGCGGTGATCACATGCTGGTTGATGCTCACCGACCGGTTCGCCTCCTGGTTGCGCCACGCGAGCATGCTCGGCAGGTCGGTGTCGGTCGCCCGTCTCAACATCGGTCTCCTCAGACGTCAGGGGATGCGCCCCGACGTTATATGGTCCGAGGCCATGGAGACTCTTGACCGACCGGCGGTCCGCAAGCTCATGGGCGAGGTGCTGGCCGTGCAGGGAAAGACCCTGCCCGCCGACGACACCGCGAAGCTGGCCGACATCGGCTTCCGCTCCCTCGACTTCTCCGAGCTCGCGCTCCGCGTCGAGGACGAGATCGGCGACGAGCTCAACTTCGAGGCGGCCGGACTCCGCTCGATCGAGACGATCGCAGACGTGCTCGACCTGCTCGTGGAGATCCAGGGGCAGTGATCGCCGACAACCTCGTCGTTGATGCCCGAACGGGGCGGCGTACGACCTGGGGCGAGCTCGTCCAGCAGGCCGCCCCGCGGCCGGCGCCGACGGCTCACGTGGTCGAGCACAGCGTCGATGCCCTCCCTGCGGTCGCGGCGCTGAAGGACGGCGGTGAGCTGCTCGTCGTCGCCGCCGGACGTCTCGACGAGGCGCTGGCCGAGGAGCTGCGTGGGGCGGGGTTCGACCTGGTCGCCGGGGACGACGTCCAGGTGGCGACGAGTCACCGCGCGGCCGAGGACGGCCGGGTCTGGCTGCTCACCTCCGGGTCCACCGGCCGGCCCAAGCGGGTCGGCCACACCCTGGCGTCGCTCTCGACCGTCACCGGCGACCTGGCGCCACGCACCTGGCTGTGCCCCTACTCGCCCGGGACGTACGCCTGGTGGCAGGTGATCACCCTGGGCCTGGGCGTGCCCGGCCAGGACCTGGTGCTGGTCGACCCGGCCGACCCGGCCGCTCTGGACGACTGGGTGGTGCCCGCGCTCGAGCACGGCGTCACCGCGGTGTCCGGGACCCCGACGTTCTGGCGGCGTACGCTGATGCGCCACGGCGCCGAGCTGAGCAGGCTTCCGCTCGAGCAGGTCACGCTCGGCGGCGAACCGGTCGACCAGGCCGTGCTGTCGCAGCTCGGCGAGGTCTTCCCGGACGCGCGGGTGTCCTGGATCTACGCCTCCTCCGAGGTCGGCGCCTCGATCGTCGTCCATGACGGTCGCGCCGGGTTCCCGGTGGAGTGGCTCGACCGCGATGTCCCCGGCCGCCCGCGGCTGTCGGTCGTCGACGGTGAGCTGGTGATCACCTCGCCGCACCACGGCGTCGACGCCTCGGGTGCCGAGCTGGCCGGGGCCGTACGCACCGGCGACGCCGCCCGCATCGAGGACGGCCGGGTCCTGGTGACCGGTCGCCTGGACCGCGACGAGCTCAACGTCGGCGGCTCGAAGGTGTCCGCCGGCGCCGTACGTGACCTGCTGCAGTCCCACCCCGCGATCGCCTGGGCCTCCGTGCGCGGCCGGAAGGCTCCGCTGGTCGGCACCATGGTCGTCGCCGACGTGGTCGCCGACCAGGACTCCGACGTGAACGCCGACGACCTGACCCGCTGGGCGGCCGAGCGGCTGCCCGAGTACGCCGTGCCGCGGCGCATCAAGATGCTCGCCGAGATCCCGGCCAAGGAGACGCTGAAGAGCGATGTCTGAATCCACTCTGTTCCCGCCCGCCTCCGTCGTGCTGGTCTCAGGTGCCTCGCGAGGCCTCGGCCTGGCCATCGTCGCCGACCTGCTCGAGCGCGGCGTGAAGGTCGCGGCCTTCGCGCGCACGGTGACCCCTGAGCTCGACCAGTTGGCCGAGAAATATCCCGAGGCCACCCATGTCGGCTCGGTCGACGTGACCGACGAGAAAGCGGCCCAGGCGTTCGTCAAGGAGGTCGAGGGCAAGCTCGGTGTCATCGACGGGCTGGTGAACAACGCCGCGATCGGGCAGGACTCGCTGCACGTGCACACCTCCTCGGACCGGATCGCGCAGATCATCGAGACCAACCTGACCGCGCCCCTGGTGCTGACCCGGTTCGTGCTGCGGCGCCTGATCGGCAAGGGCCTCAAGGGCCGGGTCGTCAACGTGACCTCGATCTGCGGCCAGCGTGGCTACCAGGGCCTGGTGGCCTACTCCGCCACCAAGGGAGGTCTCGACGCGGCGACCCGCTCGCTGGCCCGTGAGCTCGGCGGCCGGGTGCTGGCCAACGCGGTCGCGCCCGGGTTCTTCGCCTCGGAGATGTCCGCGGTGCTCGGGGCGAACCAGCTCGATTCGATCGCACGGCGCACGCCCTCGGGTGCGATGACCACGCCCGAGGACGTCGTGCCGACCGTGCGGATGCTGCTGCTGGAGCAGACCAACATCAACGGCCAGTCGATCGTCATCGACGGCGGCGGCTCGATCTGATGCTCGACGGCCAGCTCAGCGTCGGCACCGACGCCGAGCTCGCGGGATATCGCGCCCGCAGCCACCTTCACGACGGTCGGGTGATCGCCTGGACGGGCTCCTACGACGTCCCGGTCGCGGTCGACGGAGAGGTGGAGCGTACGGTCCCGGCGGCCCTCGCGAGGCGGTTCGGTGTCGATGGGTTCTGGGAGCGATGGACCCGGGCGGAGTGCCTCGCGAAGCTCACCGGCCGCGGCGCCGTGGACCTCGTGGACCTGGTGGACCTGGTGGCGGCCGAGGTGCCTGCCACCGGCGTGCGCCTGAACACCCTGCGTCTACCGGGCGGGATCGTGGTGTCGATCGGTTGGTTGGGCGATGCCCCGAATTCCTGATCAGTTCACAGAATCGCCATAATCCTTCGGGTGATTCGCACCGAGATCCAGGCGCTGAGGGCGTTCGCCGTCAGCGCTGTCGTCCTGTTCCACCTGTGGCCCAACCGACTTCCCGGGGGCTATATCGGTGTGGACGTCTTCTTCGTGATCTCGGGCTTCCTGATCACCTCACACCTGCTGCGGAGCCAGGAGAAGGGGCGCCTGAGCCTGGCCGACTTCTGGGCCAAGCGGGCGCGGAGGCTGTTGCCGGCGGCGTACCTCGTTCTGGTCGTCACCGCGATCGGGACGCTTCTGTGGGTGCCGAAGGTGCAGTGGCAGACGTTCTTCCTCGAGATCGGTGCGGCAGCGATCTACATCGAGAACTGGGAGCTCGCGCGCAACTCCGTCGACTACCTGGCCGCGCAGCACGCGGCCTCGCCGGTGCAGCACTACTGGACCCTGTCGGGCGAGGAGCAGTTCTACCTGATCTGGCCGCTGCTCGTGCTGCTCGCCGCCTGGATCGCGGCCCGCAGCGGGGCGAATCCACGCCGGACCACCGCCATCGTCCTCGGCGTCGTCACGGCCGCCTCGCTCGTCTTCTCGCTCTGGTGGACGATCGTCTCCCCGGAGACCGCCTACTTCATCACCCCGGCCCGGGCCTGGGAGTTCGGGCTGGGCGCAATGCTTGCCTTCGTGCCCGTGCTCGCCGGCCGCGACGGCTTCCGGTCGCTCCTCTCGTGGGTGTCCCTGGCAGTTCTGACCGCATGTTGCTTCGTGCTCGGCCCGGAGACGCCGATGCCGGGCTTCGCCGCGGTCGTGGTCTGCGTCGCCACCGCCGCCCTGATCTGGGCCGGCAACCCGAGCGTCGCCTGGTCGCCCACCCGCATCGGCGACCTCAAGCCCTTCCAGTGGCTCGGCGAGATCTCCTACTCCCTCTATCTGTGGCACTGGCCGCTGATCATCCTGACGCCGTACGTCCTCGGCGTGGACCACCTCGGTCTCCTCGAGCGGGTCCTGATCGGCGCTGCCTCCGTGCTGCTGGCGGTGGCGACCAAGCACTGGGTCGAGGACCCGGTCCGTACGCATCGCAAGCTCGTCCATCACCCCGGCCGCAGCCTGGCCGCGACGGGCATCGCCGCGGTGCTCCTCGTCGGTGCCAGCGGCACCGGCTGGGGCTACGTCGAGAAGCAGAACCGCGAGGACGCCGCGCTCGCCGCCGAGATCACCGAGGACGCCCCGCGCTGCTTCGGCGCGGCCTCCCGTGCGCCCGGTGCGAAGGATTGCCCCAACCCCGAGCTCGACGATGTGCTGATCCCGACCGCTGCCGGCGTACGCGAGGACTGGCCCGACTACCCCGGGTGCGACGAGCAGCTGCTCCAGCGGCCGCTGAAGGGGTGTGCGGTCGGTGAGCGAGCGCCCGGTCGCCCGCACATCGCTGTGATCGGCGACTCGCACAGCCGGGTGCTGATGTCGTCGCTGGAGACGTTGGCGGACCGTGGCATGCTCTCGGCCGAGCTGTTCTGGGGCAGTGGCTGCTCGTGGACGGCCGGGGAGCCGTACGTGAAGACCACCGAGTTCAAGGACCAGTGCCGTTCGCTCAAGAACGACCTCGGCGCCAAGCTCGAGACGAACGCCAAGGACTACGACTTCGTGATGACCACGGCGTGGTCGAAGCTGATCACCGGTCCCAAGCCGGAGCGGGTCAAGGCAGTCAAGGACGCCTGGAAGCCCGTGCTGAAGCAGGGGGTGCCGGTGGTCGCGGTCCGTGACAACCCCACCTCCGGTGAGACCCGTGAGGACCAGCCCGCCTGTGTGGAGGAGGCCGGTGTCGCACGCGCCAACGAGGAATGCAGCCTCGACCGGAAGAAGTCGTACGACTCGATCTTCGACCCGTTCGGTCCGGCGGCGCGTCAGTCCAAGAACGCCCATTTCATCGATCTGACCCGCTTCTACTGCGACGAGGACAAGTGCCCCGCGGTCATCGGTGGGGTCAACGTCTACCGCGACCGCGACCACATCAGCGTGACGTACGCCGAGACGCTGGCGCCCTACATCTACCGCGAGCTGCGCGGCTTCGGGTTGATCGACTGAACCGACGGGCGAGGCGGTTTATCCTTAACCGTCGCGACCGGGGTCGGGGCAGGCCGATGAAGCCGCCCCGCACGTCACGGAGCGACGAGTAAACCGGCACGGCAGCTCGGACGCACGGCCACTGGGTACGAAGACGAGGTGGCTGTGCACAACCCTGATCGGGCAACGAACGAAGTGACCCCGGCGAGCGGCGATCCTGTCCTCGCCAACCTATTTCCCAACCCAGGCCTGCGCAGATCGCCGATGCTGAGCGCCGATCTCGCCCCCGACGGGCATCACGCTCTCGGGTCCGGGGACTGGATCTACGTGCACAAGCACGGTCGCGCGACCCTGGTCGACGACGGCGACGTACGCGCGGTGCGCATCGAGGGCAACGGTGCGAGCAACGACACCCACATCAGCCCAGGTGGGCGTGACGGTGGGCTACGGCTCGGCATGTCGCCCGGGCACACCTACACGTTCGCCGCTGATGTCGAGCTGGAGGCGCCGCTCGGTGGCGTGCTGCACCCCGACGCTCTGCGGATCGTCGCCGGCTGGGAGGTGGACGGGCAGCGGACGTGGCGCGGCGCCCGGTCCGCCGCAGCACAGAATGCGCCGGGCCGCACCCGTCTCGCGGTGACCTTCACCTTGCCTCCTGACGCCGACGGTGCCTGGGTTCGGCTGTTCTGCGGCGCGGCCAAGGGCACCGTGCAGTGGTCCCGCTTCCAGCTGTCGGAGAGGACGAACGGACGCGTCTTCCTCGATGCCGCCGCGGCACCGCCCGCCGGCCTGATCGCCCGTTGGCATGGAGAGCCGGACGCCTCCGCCTCGGAGCTGGTCGTCCCCGACCGCCACTCCGCGGATCTGCTGGACGACCTGCTCGCCGGATGGGTGCAGCTCGAGGCCTTCGAGGCCGCTGCGCGTGCCGCCGCCGCGGTCGTTCCCGGGTCCGACCTTGCCTCTGCGCTGGGACAGGCGCGAGAAGACGCGTGGGCCGAGGCCCTCGAGCTCAGCGAGTCGGCCGTGGACAAGGAGCCGGAGGCGCTCGCACCACGGCTGCTGATGGCCGCCGCCGCCGTGAGACTGAAGAAGCCCGAACAGGTCGTCGCGGCGCTGACCCCGGTCTTCGAGCGCCCGGCCGTCGATGCGACCACCTGCTACGCCCTTGGTCGGGCCTGCCATCAGCTGGGCCGACTCGATGATTCCGGCGAGGCCAGTCGGGTGGCGATGTCCAAGGACCCGAGGATCGACGACGGCGCCGCCACGGAGCTGTTGGCGGCTTCCCCCGATTCCGTGCCGGAGCGCGTCGCCGTCCGGAAGTTCGTGAGCGCGCATCTCGACCAGATCAGGAGGATGGCGCGAGCCAGCCGTGCCGACAAGAGCGGCGACATGCCGTACGTCTTCGTCTACTGGGCACAGGGCATGGAGGCGGCGCCGCCGATCGTGCGGGCATGCTACGAGCGGCTGAAGCGAGTGCCGGGGATCGAGCTACGGCTCATCACCGAGGCGAGCGTCCCGTACTGGGTCGACCTCCCGGATCATGTGAAGCAGCGCGTGCCAGCCACGAAGGCCGCCTTCTCGGACTGGCTGCGGATCGCGCTGTTGAAGGAGTACGGCGGCGTCTGGGTGGATGCGACGTGCTACGTGACCGGTGCCCTGGACGTCGTCGACGAGCTGGTGGGTGATCGCCGCTTCTTCGCCTTCCGGTACAACGATGCCCGGATCTCGAGCTGGTTCCTCGCCGCTCGCAACAACTCCTACATCGTGCACATGATGCACGCCGCCCTGGAGGTCTACTTCCGGTCTCACGACAAGGTGACCCACTACTTCTTCTTCCACGACCTCTTCGAGGCACTGGCCCAGCTCGACGATCGGTTCGGCGAGATCTGGGAGACCAAGGGGCAGCACCGCTCCACCAGCGTGCCCCACCAGCTGCAGGGTCTGCTCCGTGGACCGTCCGGGACCGGCGAGGACATCGCCGCGATCCATGGTTCGTTCGTGCACAAGCTGACCTACAAGCTCAAGGCGCACGAGGTCGGCCCCGACACCGTCGCCGGAGCCCTCGTGAGGGGTGACTACGAGGGGAATCTGGTGCGAGCGGAGGAGCCGAGAAGGCGTCGGTTCACCGGGCGAGGATGAGGCGACGCACAGGTGAACGCGGGGAATCCGCCAGGGGACTCGGGGTTGGACGATGAGTCGGCCGCGTGGAAGAATCCGCCCCTATGTCTCGCACAGTTGTCACCTTCGGAACCTTCGACGTCTTCCACGTCGGTCACCTTCGAATCATCGAGCGTGCAGCCGAACTCGGTGATCGGCTCGTGGTGGGGGTCTCGGCCGACGCGCTGAACTTCAGCAAGAAGAACCGCTACCCGGTCTTCAGCGAGGACGAGCGGCTCGCGATCGTGGCCGCGCTCAAGCCGGTCGACGAGGTCTTCGTCGAGGAGAGCCTCGAGCTGAAGCGCGACTACCTGGTGAAGTTCGAGGCGGACGTGCTGGTCATGGGGGACGACTGGGCCGGCCGGTTCGACGAGTTCAAGGACATCTGCGAGGTGGTCTACCTGCCGCGCACCCCGGCGATCTCCACGACGGCGCTGATCGAGAAGATCAGCACGACGTAGTGCGTGGGTCGATGGCGCTGCACCATCGATCGTCCGTCCCCCCGACCTGAGAGTTCCCATGGTTTCCACGACCTTTGCGGCGTTGGCACGTCGATTCCGTACGCCGCTCCGCGATCTTCCCGGTACCAACGTGCTCTTGCCCTCCCTCGGCTATTTCGGCGGCATCGAGGCGAACCGGCTCACCATCGGCGTCCGAGGACCGGTGTCGTCGATCCGGATGCACGTCCCCGGCGACGTCGAGGGACAGGTCGACCTGCGGGGCATCGAGCTCTACGACGGAGGGGTGCGCGTCCCCGTCGAGCGCGGAAACGCCGAGATCACCCAGAGCTCGGTGGCGCCGACCCAGCCTGCGGGCGCAGACCCGTTCACCTACGGGACGCTGCGCACCACGAAGGAGAAGGGCGCGTGGTGGTCGGTGACCTTCCGCGAGCCGATCGCCGCCGACGAGGTGAGGGTCTACAACCGCCGCGACCGATGGGGAGATCGATCCCGTCGCCTCTCCGTCGAGGTCACACCGGCGGACCACGGTCAGCCGACCGTCTTCACGGTCGACTCCGACGAGGTGATCGCCGACACCCTGCGAGTGCTGAGCCGGGTCACCGGTCTGCGGGTGGACAAAGCGGTGCTCCGCACGGCCGACGGCGCCCGAGCGACGAGGCGCGAGATCCTCGACACGCTGGCGCACCGGGCGGGCGAAGGTCTGCTGACGGCGGACGCCGAGGAGCAGCGCCTGCTGGCATCCGTGCTGCCGACGAGGCTTCCGGCTCAACGGTCGATGTCGGACGCCGCCTGGCAGCTGCTGGGACACCTGCTCGCGGCGGAACGACTCCGGGTGCACGGCACGGCGACGTCGATGATGGCGTTCTCGGGTGTCCTGCGCAGCCGCGACGAGCTGGGCAGGCTCGAGCGGGAGGTCAATCGGGCCAGCGAGATCCTCGGCGGTGAGGAGTCGGTGGTGACCCGCCACGGGCTGCGGGACCTCGGGCTGCTCCGCAGGCGCTCGAAGGAGTACGTCACCGCCATCGTTCGCGCGACGGAGATGCTTGCCGGCCTCGGGCAGGACGCCATGCTCGCCTACGGCACGCTTCTCGGCGTCGTACGCGAGGGCGACTTCCTGGCCCACGACGACGACGTGGACATGCTGACCCCGATCCTGGCCCCGTCGCTGGACGAGGGCCGGGCGACGCTCGGCGAGCTCCACGAACGCATCACTGCCCAGGGCTGGAGCGTGCACCGGCCGGGCGGAGGGATGAACTTCCACGTACGCGACCCGGAGACCGGGCTTCACATCGACGTCTTCCCGATGATCGTCGGGCCTGAGAAGACGTCGCTGCACATGGAGCAGATGGCGATCCGGCACATCGACACCACGCTGTTGCTGCCCTCGGCCGAGCAGACGTTCAAGGGTGCGGCCGTGCGCGTTCCGGCCGACCCCGAGGGCTTCCTCGAGGAGCGATATGGCGCGACGTGGCGTACGCCCGACCCATTCCATGACTGGCCCTGGACGCTGACCGACTAGATTCTGCTAGGACCCCACGTGATCGACGCTCTCGAGGCCACGGCCTCCAAGACCGACGCTTCCAAGACCGACGCCTCCAAGAACGACACTGCTCCGCAGACGCCTGCCAAGGCGCCCTCTCTGGGCCGGATGGCGGCCCTCGACGGCCTCCGTCTGCTCGCCGCGGTCGCCGTCATGCTGTATCACTTCACCGCTCGCGAGAATCCCGCGTGGGGCGAGGGGACGGTGCCGCCGGACATCTTCCCGGAGCTCTCCCGCTACACGATGTTCGGACAGTTCGGCGTCGATCTCTTCTTCGTCATCTCCGGATTCGTGATCCTGATGTCGGCATGGGGCCGACCGGTGAACGCCTTCGTGACGTCGCGGGTGACGCGACTCTTCCCGGCCTACTGGGCGGGTGTGCTGCTGACCGCGTTCCTGCTCGTGGTGCTCTGGCCCGAGCGCAAGGAGGTGCAGCTCAGCGACATCGCCACCAACCTGACGATGGTCCAGAGTGCCTTCGGGGTGAGCAGCGTCGACGGCGTCTACTGGACGCTCTGGTTCGAGCTCCGCTTCTACGTGATGATCGGTGTGCTGCTGCTCGTCGGGCTCACCGGTGCTCGCGCGCTCGCCTTCGCCGCGCTGTGGCCCACGGCCGCGGTGATGGCCGACACCGCCGGGTCCGGACTGCTGGCCAACCTGCTGCTGGCCGAGTACGCCCCGCTGTTCGCGTGCGGGATGGCGATGTACATGGTCGCCCGCGACCGCAGCTCGATGCTCGCCTGGCTGGTCCTGGCACAGAACGTCGTGCTGAGCGTGACCTGGTGCGCCGGGAACACCCGAGACCGGTTGATCGGGTGGACCACCCTGGAGCCGACGGTCATGCAGTGTGTGCTGATGACGCTCGGTTGCATCGGTCTGGTCGCGCTCGTCACCCTGACCCCGCTGCGACGCCTGAACAGCCGCATCCTGACCACTGCGGGCCTGCTCACGTACCCGCTCTACCTGATCCACCAGTACTGGGGATGGTGGATCATCAGCGGCCTGCACAACGACCTGCCGCCCTACGCCGTGCTCGCGATCGCAGCGGCCGTCGCGATCGCCCTGGCCGCGCTGGTCCACGTGCTCGTCGAGCGGCCGTTGGCGCCTGTCCTCAAGCGCGGCATCGCCCGATCCTTCGCCAGCCTCGCCGCACAGGAGCGACAGGTCTCGACCCGAGAGCGAGGGTGAGCTCAGACCCGCAGGGCGTACGGGTCGACGCTGCTCAGATCGAGGTCGGGGATCTCGATGGAGGTGCCGTCGGCGCTGCGCGGGACACGTCCGTGCTCGGCGATCCATGCCGCCACATGCTTGGCCACCTCGTGCCGATCGTGCTCCACGAGCCAGCCGAGGAGACGCTGGCCCGGCGGAAGGTTGGTGTCGGCGAGCGACTGCCCGGACCAGATGTCGCGGACCATGGCGACCAGCAGGTCCCACCACTCGTCCGAGGCCGTCGGGATCGCCGCGAAGTAGCGTCGCAGGTCGCCTGGCAAGGTCTTGCTCAGGAAGGTCTCGAGCACGATGGGAGAGCCGCCGGCGGCGACGTACTTCTCGACGGTCGTCAGCGACATCCGCTTGGTGGTGTGACGATCCCGCAGGTCGGCGACGGTCGAGCGCTGCTGGGTGATCGAGGTGCCGTCGGTGCGGATGCGCCAGTGGTAGACGAAGTCCGGGATGACGTCGAACGCCGTCGCCCTCAGGTAGGCCTCGGTCAGCGTGGGCTGGTCCTCGTAGCGCAGCCCTTCGGGCCAGAAGAGCTCGGCATCGTCCCAGAACGTACGCCGGTAGACCTTGTTCCACGCGAAGACATCGCCCAGGATGCGCGGGTCGGCGTCGATGGTCGTGCGTAGCCGCGCCGGGTTGTGGAAACGGTGCATCCAGGTCGGCTCGGTGTAGTCGCCTTCCTCCCACCGGTAGATCGACCCGGTGACGAAGTCCGATCCCGTCTTCTCCAGCGTGTGGACCATGGTCGCGTACGCCTTCGGCGGCACGACGTCGTCGGAGTCGGCGAACGTGATGTAGTCCGCGCCCGCCAGGTGCTGCAGGCCGGTGTTGCGGGCGGCGCCGAGGCCATGGTTCGCGGTGCGACGGACGCTCACGCGGGGGTCGCGCTCGGCGTACTCCTCGGCGATCACGCCGGTCATGTCGGTCGACCCGTCGTCGACGACGACCACGTGCAGGTTCTTGTAGGTCTGGCCCAGGATGCTGTCAAGGGCGGCGGGCAGCAGCGGCGCGATGTTGTAGGCGGGTACGACCACGCCGAGCATCGGCCGGCTGCGCCTCAGTCGCACGCCTCCGCCGTGGACAGCAGCGCGTCCACGGCGCGGGAGGCGGCGGCGCCGTCGTCCCAGGGGGCGAACTTCTCGCGGAAGGCCGCGCGTGCTTCGGCGTAGGCCTCGTCGGCCGCTGGTCCGGCGGCAAGGTGGGCGATCAGGGACTCGTTGTCGCTGAACAGCGGTCCGGGAGCGGCGTCGGCGAAGTCGAAGTAGAACCCGCGAGAAGCCTCGTACTCGGCCAGGTCGGGCACCAGGAACAGCTGCGGGCGGTCGAGGATCGCGAAGTCGAACATCACCGACGAGTAGTCCGTCACCAGCACGTCTGCGGCCAGGAACAGGTCGTTGATGTCCGGGTAGAGCGTCACGTCGCGGATCCGGCCGGCGAGCTCCGGCGCGACCGAGGCGCCGCCGGAGGTGTTGACGTGGCCACGGACGAGCACGGTGACGTCGGGCAGGGCCTCGACGACCTGCGCCGGATCGAGGTAGAGCACCTTGGAGAAGGTGTCACGCCAGGTCGGGGTGTAGAGCAGCACGCGCTGGTCGTCCGCGATGTCGAGACGCCTCCGGATCGCGGCCCGGGCCTCGTCACGGTTGTCGGCGGCGAGCACGTCGTTGCGCGGGTAGCCGGACTCGAGCACCTCGCCCTCGAACCCGAAGGCACGCGGAAGGATCTCCGAGCAGTAGGGGCTCGGGCTGATCAGCCGGTCCCAGGCACGGGCCTCGGCATCCATCGTCTTCATGTAGAGCACCGAGAGCCCGCCCTTGGGGTCGGTGATGTCCTTGGCGATGCGCTTGAGGGGAGTGCCGTGCCAGGTCTGGATGTAGGCCTGACCTGCTGCCTTCTGGAAGAAGAACGGCCAGTTGTCGTTCGTCACCAGATAGCGTGCGCGGGCCAGCAGCTCGAACCACTCCTCCGAGAAGCGGACGACCGACCGGACGCCGTCGGGGACCAGAACCGAGCGGTCGTTGATGCTGTAGACCGGCTCCGGGCCGTCGCCCGCGCGGTGACGGGCGAGCAGCTCACGCGCCATCGCCGCGGGGGAGTCGCCGGCCATCTTGCCCTTGAACGTCTCCAGCAGGACGACGGGAAGGCGGGAATCGAGGCGCTGCTCCAGGTAGCGATCGCGCAGCTGCTGCTGCCTGCGTCCGGCGCGTACGTCCACGGGCAGGGCGTGCGAGATCACGATCAGGCCCCACGAGTTGCTGATGCCGATGCGCACCGGAGCGCCGGCTATCTCGATGTCGATCGGGCCGTCCGCGCGCAGCGAGGTGGCGACCTTCAGATGGGCGAACTCGCGCACCGTGCCGGTCGCGTCGACCAGCCGCAGCTCGTAGCGGCCGGTCGGCAGCGCGGTGCGTCCGAGCTGCCAGGCGTTGCGTGCGACCGGGAGTTCGATCTCGAACTCTCCGGCCGGAAGGGTGACGCTTGCGATGGCGTCGGCGCGGCCCGAGGTCAGCTGCAGACGGTGGTCGGCGGCACCGAGGCTCACGCCGCGGAGCACCAGACGCTCCTTGGTCGCGTCGATCGCGTTGATGTGCACCGACGGCTGCCGATGGGTCACCCGGACGGTGTTGCCGCCGCTTCGCACGACGTACGCCTTTCCGGGCTCGGCGCCGGCCTCGGCCCCGAGGACGTTGGCCTCCTCGGTCCAGCGGACCGGGACGTAGGCGCCGGAGGTCAGCTTGACCTCGAGCTCGCGCGACCGCCGCGGCTGGAGCTGGACGGTCAGCGCGCCGCCGGCGTCACGGCTGACCACCTTGCCGAAGTCGGGAGAGACGATCGGGTTTCGCTCGGGGCCGACGATGGTGAGCTCGACCGCGCCGTCAGGGGTGATGCGGTGGCCTGAGGTGCGCGCCCAGTCGTCGTGGACGTGCACGCGGAAGCCGTCGGCGCCGCTGCCACCGAGGCGGACCAACCGGTCGGCGAGGATACGACCCTCACGGAAGCCGGCTGGACCCGACGGCACCTGGCCGCTGATGCCGGAGAACCGGGTGAAGTCGCCCTGGGTGTGCTCGAAGTCGAACACCAGATCCTGTTGGCCGGCCGGCATGACTTCGGCGAGCTTCTGGGCGTCGATGCGGGCCTCGAAACCGGATCCGGCTCGATCCTCGTAGGCGCGATTGGCGACCTCGTCGAGCCAGGGGTCGGTGAACCGGGTCACCGGGACCTCCACCTCGACGTCGCCGCCACGCAGGTGCAGGCGGAGCTCGTGTGGCGCGTACTCGTCAGTGAGGTTCTGCAGG
Organism: Nocardioides sp. NPDC057767; assembly: GCF_042798275.1. Classification (NCBI taxonomy): domain Bacteria; kingdom Bacillati; phylum Actinomycetota; class Actinomycetes; order Propionibacteriales; family Nocardioidaceae; genus Nocardioides; species Nocardioides sp. NPDC057767. The sequence goes on from NZ_JBHVKJ010000025.1 coordinate 53,450, forward strand.
AATGCGGCACCGCGCAGAACGAGGTCGGAACCATCCCAGGCGGCCGAGGTCAGCTGCACGCGGGGAAGCAGGTCGACCTCCTCGACCCGGAGCGTCTCGGGCGGGAGCGTGCCGCGCTGGTCGAGACCCTCGGGGAGCACGAAGACCGGCCTGCCGTCGGCGACTCCGATCGGGCGGCCCGACTGGAACTGCTGAAACCATCCCCGCAGGTCGTCGACCAGCTCGAAGTCGTCGTGGCTCAGCGCCCAGGAGACGACTCGGTTGCGGAACTGGAGACGGGCCCAGATCTCGCCGGGGATCTCGTCACGCAGGAACGCCAGGCGTTCGCGCACGGCATCGGCGTACTCGGCGTTGCCGGCGCCGATCGCGGCCTCAACGTAGTTGGGGAAGTCGTAGTCGAGCAGCTTCACGAACCAGGTGTTGCGGACCTCGGTCGGGGCCTTCTGCACCAGTTCGGCACAGCGGTCCTGGCTGAGGATGCGGTCGGCGAGGTCCTGCAGCGTCGCCTTCTGTTGGGTGATCGAGGTGCCGTCCTCACGCGTACGCCACAGGTAGACGCAGCGGTCGAGGATGTCGAAGGTGGCGTCGAGATAGGCGCGGGTGATCGGCACCTGGTCCTCGTAGCGCACCCCTTCGCTGAACTGGAGCTGGTGCGACTCGACGAAGCTGGTGCGGAAGACCTTGTTCCACGAGGTGATGTCGAGCAGCGCCAACGGCTCGTCCTCGATGGTCAGGCCGGTGCGGGTCTCCCGGGTGAGCTTCTTCACCCAGTTGGGGCGGGTCGCCTTGCCCTGTTCGCCACGCTCGAAGGCCGCGGTCACGAAGTCGGAGCCGGACTGCTCGAGCAGTTCCACCATCGCCTCGTAGGACCCGGGGAGGATGATGTCGTCGGAGTCGGCGAAGGCGACGTAGTCACCACGGACGTGCTCCAGACCGGTGTTGCGGGCAGCACCCAGGCCGCCGTTCACCTTGGTGACGATCTTGACCCGCGGATCGCGACGGGCAACGCTGCGTACGACATCGGCGGAGCCGTCCGGGGAGCCGTCGTCGACGACGATGACCTCGAGCGCCTGCAGTGACTGGGTCAGGATGCTGTCGAGCGCGGCGCCGACCCACTGCTCCACGTTGTAGATCGGCATGACCACGCTCAGGACGGGCTTGGGGCCGAGCCCGACGGCATATCTCGCACGGCGTGCCTCCTGGCGGGCCACGCGGGCCACGCGCCGGGAGTCGACGTTCATCGTCCGGTCGATCGCGTCGGCGACGCGATGGGCCGCACGGCGGCGCGGGCTCATGGCTGACAAGGAGGGGGAACCTTCCCACAGGGGGTAAGAAAGAAAGTCGGCTGACGAGTCTAAGTGTTCGGTTCCCGTTCACCTGAATCAGTGGGGGTGGTCAGCATGTCGTGTGTTCCACCGCGGTTCCAGCCCGATGCCAGGGCAGGTATGGAGTCGTCAGGCCGGCGTGACGCGTGCCACACCAGCGAGATGTTTCGGAAGAGTGACCGGCGGCGTACCTTTGTTTCGGCTCGGTCACGGTGGCCGAGCACGCAGGCACAACGTCTGGTACCCAACCCGGCTCCGCTCACAAGGGGGAGTGGTCGGAGGGACTGGAACGAAAGGTCTACAACCATGAACCCACTCAGGGTGGGCGTCGTCGGCGCGGGTCGCGTCGGGGCCGTCCTTGCAGCCGCACTGCGCACCGCCGGCCACGAGATCGTGGCTGTCGCGGGTGAGTCCGACGCCTCTCGCGCACGCATCGCCTCGCTTCTCCCGGGGGTCCCGGTCGAGAAGCCGACCGCCGTCGCCCGCGCGTGCGACCTCCTGCTGCTCACCGTCCCCGACGACATGCTCGGCAACGTCGTCCAGACGATGACCGACGCCGGCGCGATCCGCCCCGGGATGTACGTCGCCCACACCTCCGGCCGCCACGGCCTGGCGATCCTCGAGCCGGCCGCTGCCATCGGCGCCCACGTGATGGCCGTCCACCCGGCGATGACCTTCTCCGGCACCTCGGTCGACCTAGCCCGGCTCTCGGGCTGCGTCTTCGGCCTGACCGCCGCCACGCCCGCCGACCGGGCCTTCGCCGAGGCCCTGGTCCACGATCTCGGCGGCAACCCGATGTGGGTGCCCGAGGAGATGCGGACGCTCTACCACGCCGGGCTCGCCCACGGCGCGAACCACCTGGTCACCCTGGTCACCGAGGCGATGGAGATCCTCGCCGCCGCCGGTGCCACCGACCCTGCGGGCACGCTCCGCCCGCTGCTGACCGCCGCCCTCGACAACGCTTTGGACCACGGCGACGCGGCGCTGACCGGCCCGATCGTCCGCGGCGATGCCGGCACGGTGGCGGCCCACCTCGACGACATCCGCACCAACGCGCCGCAGACCCTGGCCTCGTACGTCTCGATGGCGCGGGCCACGCTCGACCGGGCCGTCTCCGACGGGCGGCTGGTGCCGATCCGGGCGCTCAAGATCAAGAACCTCCTCGACGAGGCCGATCGCACCGCGGTGCAGCCGTTGCCGCGTCCCGCCCACCTCTGGAACCAGTGATGACCGTTCTCGCCTCTACTCGTGAGGAGCTCGCGAAGCTCCTCGACCCCGCCCGCCGCGACGGTGCCATGGTCGGTTTCGTGCCGACGATGGGCGCGCTCCACGAGGGGCACGCGTCGTTGATGCGGGTCGTCCGTGAGCGGGTCGGCGGCGGTCCGGTCGTCGTGTCGATCTTCGTCAACCCGCTGCAGTTCGGAGCGGGCGAGGACCTCGACCGCTACCCGCGCACGCTCGAGGCGGACCTGGAGGTCTGCGAGCGTGAGGGCGTCGACGTGGTCTTCGCGCCTTCGGTCGACGAGGTCTACCCCGGCGGCGACCCGCAGGTCACCGTCGCTCCCGGTCCGCTCGCCGAGGTGCTCGAGGGAAAGACCCGGCCTGGCCACTTCGCCGGCGTGCTCACCGTCGTCGCGAAGCTGTTCGGGCTGGTCAAGCCAGATGTCGCCGTCTTCGGCGAGAAGGACTACCAGCAGCTGACACTGATCCGCCGGATGTCGGCCGATCTGTGCCTCGGCGTCGACGTCGTCGGTGCCCCGACCCAGCGCGAGCCCGACGGCCTGGCCCTCTCCTCGCGCAACCGTTACCTTTCGCCCGAGCAGCGGGAGGAGGCGACCACGCTGTCGCGGGCGCTCTACGCCGCGCAGCGCGAGGCCGTTTCGGGTGTGGACGCCGCGCTCCAGGCGGCCCGCGCCGAGCTGCGTCGCTCGAAGGGCGTCGACCTCGACTACCTCGTGGTCACCGACCCCGCGCTCGCGGAGCTGCCCACCAACCCGGAGCCGGGCACCGAAGCCCGGATCCTCATCGCCGCCCGGGTCGGCACGACCCGACTCATCGACAACATGAGCCTCACGATCGGAGCATCCCGATGACTCGTCTGCGCACCATGATGACCGGCAAGATCCACCGCGCCACGGTCACCCAGGCAGACCTCCACTACGTCGGCTCGGTGACCGTCGACGCAGATCTCCTCGACGCCGCGGACATCCTCCCCGGCGAGCTGGTCTCCATCGTCGACATCACCAACGGTGCCCGCCTGGAGACCTACACGATCGCGGGCGAGCGCGGGTCCGGCGTCCTGGGGATCAACGGCGCCGCCGCCCACCTGGTCCACCCCGGCGACCTCGTCATCCTCATCGCGTACGCGCAGATGACCACCGAGGAGGCCAAGGCCTTCGAGCCGCACGTCGTCCACGTGGACGGGGACAACCACATCGTCGCGCTCGGCTCCGACCGGAGCGAGCCGGTTCCAGGGACCGACCAGTTGCGTGGACCGCTCGTTCTCACGCAGTAGCGTGCGGCTATGAACATGCAGCTGCTCTCCGCCCGTGATCCGGGCTGGACCGAGTGGGCGGACGTGATCGTGGTGGGCTCGGGGATCGCCGGGCTGACCGCGGCGCTGCGGCTGAAGGACCAGGTCGAGCGGGTCGCCGTCGTCACCAAGGACGTGCTCCAGGCCGGCTCGACGCAGTGGGCCCAGGGCGGCATCGCGGCCGCGCTCGGCGAGGGTGACACCCCCGACCAGCACGAGGTCGACACGCTCGTGGCGGGCGCCGGGGCGTGCTACCTCGAGGCCGTACGCGTCCTGGTCGGTGAGGGCGCCGAGGCCGTGCGCGAGCTCATCGAGTGGGGCGCCGACTTCGACAAGGACCCCGAGGGCAACCTGTCGCTCACCCGGGAGGGCGGTCACCGCCGCGACCGGATCGCGCACGCCGACGGCGACGCGACCGGCGCCGAGATCCAGCGCGCGCTGATGGAGGCGGTCCGTCGCGCTCCGGAGATCCTGGTCTTCGAGCACGCGATGGTCGTCGACCTGCTGACCGCCGCCGACGGCGGCGTCGCCGGCCTGACCATCCACGTGATGGGCGAGGGTGACGCGGACGGCGTCGGGATCGTGCGTACCCGGGCTGTCGTCCTCGCCTCCGGCGGTCTCGGCCAGGTCTTCTCGCAGACCACCAACCCCGCCGTCGCCACGGCCGACGGGATGGCGATCGCGCTGCGGGCCGGTGCGACGCTGCGCGACCTGGAGTTCGTCCAGTTCCACCCGACGGTGATGTATCTGGGTGAGGACTCCCGCGGCCAGCAGCCGCTGATCTCCGAGGCCGTACGCGGCGAGGGCGCCTTCCTGGTGGACTGGGACGGCAACCGGCTGATGAAGGGCGTCCACGAGCTCGAGGACCTGGCGCCGCGCGACATCGTCTCCAAGGCGATCATGAAGCGGATGCTGGAGACCGGTCACCCGAACATGTGGCTCGACGCCCGTCACCTCGCCCGATCGGTGATCGAGCCTGTCGAGATCACCGCAGAGGAGACCTCGGCCACCCGGGCGTTCTGGGAGCGCCGTTTCCCGAACATCCTCGCCTCGCTGCTCTCGCACGGCGTGGATCCGTCCGTCGACCTGATCCCGGTCGCCCCGGCGTGCCACTACGCCTCCGGCGGTGTACGCACGGACCTGTGGGGCCGTTCGGACGTACCCGGTCTCTACGCCACCGGTGAGGTCGCCTGCAGCGGTGTCCACGGCGCCAACCGGCTCGCCTCCAACTCGCTGCTCGAGGGGCTGGTCTTCTCCCGCCGGATCGCCGAGGTGCTGCCCGGTGAGCTGCGTCAGCTGGAGGATCCCGAGCCGGGTGCCGGCACGGGGCGCCCGCTCGTCCCGGGCACCGCGCTCAAGCGGCTGCAGGAGACGATGACGACCAAGGTCGGGGTGCTCCGCAACGCGACCGGTCTCGCTGAGGCGATCGACGAGCTGGACGAGCTCGGCACGACTGCCGCGACCGAGATCGATCCCGCCGCCTGGGAGGCGACCAACCTGCTGACCGTCTCCCTCGCCCTGGCGAAGTCCGCGTTGCTGCGCGAGGAGACCCGCGGCTCCCACTGGCGCGAGGACTTCGCCGAGCGCGACGACGCCGGGTTCGCCGGCCACTTCGACGTTCGGCTCCGGGACGGCGAGACTGTCGTCAGCTTCACCCCGGCCCCGGCGACCGATCCCTCCCGGACCACCGCAAACCCGTCAACCATGGCAGGAGCCTGATGACCATCCGACGCGTGCCCTTCGACGAGATCCCGCAGTCGCTGCGCGACGAGCTGACCAAGGCCGGCCTCGACGCCGGCGAGGTCTACGACGCCGTCGAGCTCGCCCTCGACGAGGACCTGCCCTCGGCCGCTCCCGGTGAGATGCCCAGCGAGGACGTCACGTCGGTGGCCACGATCGCCCCCGACTCGACCGGGATCGGCGTCTTCGCCGCCCGGGAGGACGGCGTGGTGGCCGGCCTCGGCGTGGCCGAGCTCGTCTTCGCGTACGTCATGGGTGACTCGGTCACGGTCACCGACCGTGTCAAGGACGGCTCCAAGGTGAAGGCCGGCGACGTCATCATGCGGATCGCCGGGCCGACCCGCGGGCTGCTGACCGCGGAGCGTACGGCGCTCAACTACGCCTCCCACCTCTCCGGTGTCGCCACCGGCGTCGCGGCCTGGACCGAGGCCCTGGAGGGCACCGGCGCGCAGGTGCTCGACACCCGCAAGACGCTGCCGGGGTTCCGGGCCCTGGAGAAGTACGCCGTGCGCTGCGGCGGCGGCGCCAACCACCGGATGTCGCTGTGCGACATGGCGCTGGTCAAGGACAACCACATCGTCGCCGCCGGCGGCGCGGTGCAGGCCTACGAGGCCGTGAGGTTCGCCTACCCGGACGTGCCGATCGAGGTCGAGGTGACCACGATCGAGGAGCTCGAGGCGCTGCTCGACGCCGGTTGCGGCCGAATCATGCTCGACAACATGTCGACCGCGATGATGAAGGAGGCCGTCGAGATCACCGCCGGACGTGCGGTGCTCGAGGCGTCCGGTGGGCTGACCCTCGACCGGGCCCGCGAGGTCGCCGAGACCGGTGTCGACTATCTCTCCGTCGGCGCGCTGACCCATTCGGTGAAGGTCTTCGACATCGGCTTCGACCTGTCCGAGGGCTGAGGCGACCCGCCATGTCCCTGCTCGCTGTCAACATCGGCAACAGCCACACGGTTCTCGGGCTGATCGCCGATGGTGTCGTGTCCGCCGACTGGAAGGTCTCCACGCTCGAGCACCGCACCGCCGACGAATGGTGGGCGCTGCTGCGGGGGATCCTCGGCGATGCGCTGGTGGCGAGTGTGGACGGCGTGGTGGTGTGCGCGACCGTGCCCTCGGTCCTGCACGAGTGGCGCGAGATGATCGCCCGCCATCTCGGCTCGGTCGAGAGCGTGGTGGTCGAGCCGGGCGTACGCTCCGGCATCGCGATCCTCATGGACAATCCGCGCGAGGTCGGCACCGACCGGATCGCCAACGCGGTCGCGGCCGTGGCGCTCCACGGCGGCCCGGCGATCGCGGTCGACTTCCGCGGCACGGCGACGACCTTCGACGTGGTCAACGCTGCCGGACAGTACGTCGGCGGTGCGATCCTGCCGGGGATCGAGCTGTCGCTCGAGGCCCTGGGCCGGCGCGGCGCGCAGCTGCGGAAGGTCGAGCTCGCCCGTCCGCGGTCGGTGATCGCCAAGAACACGGTCGAGGCGCTGCAGTCCGGAATGGTGTTCGGAGTCGCGGCGCAGGTCGAGGGTATGGTCGCCCGGATCATTGCCGAGCTGGGCGTCGCCGCGGACGATGTGACGGTGATTGCGACCGGCTATCTCGCGGAGTTCGTTCTCGGTGAGAGTAAATGCTTCTCGGTGCATTCTCCGTGGCTGACGATGCAGGGTCTGGAACTCATATTCCAGAGGAATGTCGGCCGTTAGCGGTTTTCGGTATGCCGCCCTGTTGATTCATCTGGATGATATGTAATGCTATGCGCATCTCGCTTAACCGCGGGGCCTATATTCGGCCCGTTTCCGGGTGAAGAGCAGTGAAGGTAGGAACATGGCTAAGAAGGTTCAGATCATCCTCGAGGATGACATCGACGGCTCGGAAGCTGCGGAGACGGTGTCTTTCGCCCTGGACGGCACCTCTTACGAGATTGATCTCAGCGACGCCAATGCGGCAAAGCTTCGTGATTCTCTCGCGCTCTTCATCGGTCACGCCCAGAAGGTGAGCGGCCGTCGCGGCAGCGCCAAGAAGGCTCCCGCCGCCGGCGGGTCGACCCCGAAGGTCATGCGCGAGTGGGGAAAGGCCAACGGTTACACGGTGCCCGACCGTGGCCGCATTCCGGCCGAGGTCCGGGCCGCTTTCGAAGCGGCTCACTGACCGGCGGATCTCGCCGCACCGAACGACCGGCTGCCGTGCCCTCCGGGCGCGGCAGCCGCGTTTGTGTGGCTGCCCGTGCGGGCGGCGCTGTCCGGGGTGCGGAACGCGTGTTCGCTCTCAGCGCACGGATCGCGTTGTGTTGTCGGGAACGCGTAGGCTGTCTGCGGGGTTGAATCTTGGTGACGCCCCAGAATTCTTAGGAGAGATGCGTACATGTTCGAGCGGTTCACTGACCGAGCCCGCCGGGTGGTCGTGCTGGCCCAGGAAGAGGCCCGCATGCTCTCCCACAACTACATCGGGACCGAGCACATCCTGCTCGGTCTGATCCACGAGGGCGAGGGCGTCGCGGCCAAGGCTCTCGAGTCCCTCGACATCTCGCTCGAGGCGGTCCGCAACCAGGTCGAGGAGATCATCGGCCAGGGGCAGCAGGCACCGTCCGGGCACATCCCGTTCACGCCGCGTGCCAAGAAGGTGCTCGAGCTGTCCCTGCGCGAGGCGCTGCAGCTCGGCCACTCCTACATCGGCACCGAGCACATCCTGCTCGGCCTGATCCGTGAGGGCGAGGGCGTCGCAGCCCAGGTGCTGCAGAAGCTCGGCGCCGACCTCAACCGGGTCCGCCAGCAGGTCATCCAGCTGCTCTCGGGCTTCCAGGGCAAGGAGGGCCAGGCCGGCACCTCCGGCGCCACCGCGTCGACCGGCACCACCTCCACCGAGGCGCCTTCGTCCAGCCTCGTCCTCGACCAGTTCGGCCGCAACCTGACCCAGGACGCCCGCGAGGGCAAGCTCGACCCGATCATCGGTCGTGAGGGCCAGATCGAGCGCGTGATGCAGGTGCTCTCGCGGCGTACGAAGAACAACCCGGTCCTCATCGGTGAGCCCGGCGTCGGCAAGACGTCGATCGTCGAGGGGCTGGCCCAGGACATCGTCAAGGGCAACGTGCCCGAGACGCTCAAGGACAAGCAGATCTACACCCTCGACCTGGGTGCGCTGGTCGCCGGCTCGCGTTACCGCGGTGACTTCGAGGAGCGCCTGAAGAAGGTGCTCAAGGAGATCAAGACCCGCGGCGACATCGTGCTGTTCATCGACGAGATCCACACCCTCGTCGGTGCCGGTGCGGCCGAGGGCGCGATCGACGCCGCCTCGATCCTCAAGCCGATGCTGGCTCGTGGTGAGCTGCAGACCATCGGTGCGACCACGCTCGACGAATACCGGAAATACCTGGAGAAGGACGCCGCTCTCGAGCGCCGTTTCCAGCCGATCCAGGTGCCGGAGCCGTCGATCGCGGTCGCGATCGAGATGCTCAAGGGCATCCGCGACCGTTACGAGGCCCACCACCGGGTGACGATCACCGACGAGGCCCTGGTATCCGCGGTGACCCTGGCCGACCGTTACATCTCCGACCGGTTCCTGCCCGACAAGGCGATCGACCTGATCGACGAGGCCGGCTCGCGCCTGCGCATCCGTCGGATGACGGCCCCGGCCGACCTGCGGGAGTACGACGACAAGATCGCCGACGTGCGCCAGCGCAAGGAGGCCGCGATCGACGGCCAGGACTTCGAGGCGGCCGCGCGTCTGCGCGACGAGGAGAAGCAGCTCATCGCCAAGAAGGCCGAGCGTGAGAAGGCCTGGCGTGCCGGCGACATGGACGAGGTCGCCGAGGTCGACGAGGAGCTGATCGCCGAGGTTCTGGCCGTGGCGACCGGCATTCCGATCGTGCAGGTCAACGAGGAGGAGTCCCAGCGCCTGCTGCGTATGGAGGACGAGCTCCACAAGCGCGTCATCGGCCAGGACGAGGCGGTCAAGGCCCTGTCCCGCGCCATCCGACGCACGCGTGCCGGTCTGAAGGACCCGAAGCGCCCCGGCGGTTCGTTCATCTTCGCCGGTCCCTCCGGTGTCGGTAAGACCTGGCTGTCCAAGACGCTCGCCGAGTTCCTCTTCGGCGACGAGGACGCGCTGATCCAGCTCGACATGTCCGAGTTCGGCGAGAAGCACACCGTCTCGCGGCTCTTCGGTTCGCCTCCGGGCTACGTCGGCTACGAGGAGGGTGGCCAGCTCACCGAGAAGGTGCGCCGCAAGCCGTTCTCCGTGGTCCTCTTCGACGAGGTCGAGAAGGCCCACCCGGACATCTTCAACTCGCTGCTGCAGATCCTGGAGGAAGGTCGCCTGACCGACTCCCAGGGCCGGGTGGTCGACTTCAAGAACACGGTCATCATCATGACCACCAACCTCGGCACGCGGGACATCGCGAAGTCGGTCAACCTGGGCTTCTCCCAGGCCAGCGACGCCGCGGGCTCCTACGAGAAGATGAAGGCCAAGGTCTCCGACGAGCTCAAGCAGCACTTCCGTCCGGAGTTCCTCAACCGTGTCGACGAGGTCATCGTGTTCCCGCCGTTGTCGCAGGAGCAGATCATCGCGATGGTCGACAACATGATCGGTGCCGTCGAGGTCCGCCTCAAGGACCGCGACATGGGTATCGAGCTCACCACGGCTGCGAAGAAGCTGCTCGCCGAGCGCGGTTTCGACCCGGTCCTGGGTGCCCGTCCGCTGCGCCGCACGGTGCAGCGCGAGATCGAGGACGTGCTCGCCGAGAAGATGCTCTACGGCGACATCGGCCCCGGCTCGATCGTCGTGGTCGACATCGAGGGCGAGGGCCCGGCCGCGAAGTTCACCTTCGAGGGTCAGAAGCGTTCCTCGATTCCGGACGTACCTCCTCTCGAGGGCGCGACCGTGACCGATATCGAGCTCCCCGACCAGGATGAGCCGATCAACATCGAGAAGCCGAAGCCCGACTCGGAGTAGTCGGTCAAAAGCGACGCCCCGGCCGCTTAGGCCGGGGCGTTTGCTTTTATATCCCCGCCGAGTGGGCAGAAATGGCGGCCGAGACGTCAGTTGTGGCGGACGAAAGTAGAGTTTCGTCCTCCATTTCTGCGGTTTCGGCTGGAGGTTAGGGGAGGGCGAAGAAGTCCGGCTCCACCTCGGCGGCCAGATTGTCCTTCAACAGGCCTTCCAGGGCGCGTTTGCGTTGGGTCTCGTCGGACCAGACGACGTCGAGGCGACTGCGGTGGACGGGGGAGTCGGCGTCGCGGAGCACGGCCAGAAGCCGGCCGCGGCACTGGCGATCGGTGCCGGCCCAGGTCTGGACCTTGCGAGGCGGGCCGTCGTACGCGGGGTGGCCGGCCGCACGCCAGGCGCAGAGGTCTGCGACGGGGCAGCGAGCACAGGTTGGGCTGGCCGCGGTGCAGACCAGGGCGCCGAGCTCCATGACGGCGACCGACCAGGTGGCGGCGGTGGGCTCGTCGTGGGGGAGTACCCCGGCGGCGAGCTCGCGCTCGGCCTTGTTGACGGACTGCGCGGGGAACTCGACGCCGCTGAGCGTCCTGGCGAAGACGCGGCGTACGTTCGTGTCGAGGACCACGTGGCGTTTGCCGTAGGCGAAGGTGGCGATGGCTGCCGCGGTGTAGTCGCCGACGCCGGGGAGCGCGATCAGCTCGTCGTAGGAGTCGGGCACCTCGCCGCCGTGCTGCTCGACGATCGCGGTGGCGGCGGCGTGCAGGCGTAGGGCTCGGCGCGGGTAGCCGAGACGGCCCCAGGCGCGGACGGCCTCGCCCGTGGCCTCCGCGGCCAGGTCGGCGGGGGTCGGCCAGCGCTCCAGCCAGGCCTCGTGGACGGGGAGCACACGGGAGACCGGGGTCTGCTGGAGCATGAACTCGCTGACCATCACCGACCACGGAGTCGCGGTCGCGGTCCGCCACGGGAGGTCGCGGGCGTTGGCGTCGTACCAGTCCAGAACGGCGTCGTGGAGTTCGGTCACACCCCGATTGTGCCGTGCGACAGGTATTGCCACGGAGTGGCACCCCGAAACCTGGGCGAAGGGTCATTACGGTGTCGCCTATGGCCCGTGCGAGAAGGACTGGAGGACGACTGCCGGCCTCGGTCTACTGGCGTCGGAGGCTGGCGGTGCTCGGCATCGTCATGCTCCTGATCGTCGGGATCTCGCGCTTCTTCCTCAACGGATCCGACGGGTCGGACGACACCGCGAAGCCGGTTGCCGACCAGCCCACCGCCACCGTGACGGTCACGCCGACGCCCAGTGCGGAGCCGTCGAAGAAGGCGGGCAAGGCGGGGGGCAACAAGAAGCCCGCGAAGCCGAAGAGCAGCGCGCCGCCGGAGCCGACCGGCGAGTGCTCGCCCTCCGACATCGTCGTCGAGCCCGCCGTCTCCGACGGCTACTCCTACGACAACGTCACCATCCCGCTGCAGTTGCGCACCGTGAAGGCGACCGCGTGCACCTGGAAGCTGTCCGCAGACGCTCTGCAGGTGCGGATCTCGCAGAAGGGTGGCGACCTGGTCTGGTCCACGGTCGACTGCCCCAAGGCGGTGCCGACCAAGGAGGTCGTCGTACGCCGCGATGTCGTCACCACGCTGCCCCTGACCTGGACCGGCCGCCGTGTCGTCGCCGGCGAGTGCACCGGACACGGCCCGTGGGTGAAGCCGAACTTCTTCGTGATCGTCGCCGCCGCCCTCGGTGGCGAGCCGGCATCCGCCACTTTCGGCCTCTACAAGCCGGGCACTGCGCTGTCGCGTACGGAACCCGACTCGCCGGTCAACCGATAGCCGAGACGTCAACCAGGTCGTCCGAGTTGGCACGCCGTGCCAACTCGGCCGACGTAAGTGCCAACTCGGCCGGCGTACGTGACGCTTCGGCCGACCGGGCTGACGCCTCGGCAGGGGGTCAGACGTAGCGCTCGAGGATGGTGGACTCGGCCAGGCGGGAGAGGCCCTCGCGGACCGAGCGGGCGCGGAGCTCGCCGACGCCCTCGACGGCCTGAAGGTCGTCGACGCTGGCGGAGAGGAGCTTCTGCAGGGTGCCGAAGTGGTCGACGAGCCGGTCGACCACGGCGGGTGGGAGTCGGGGGACCTTCGCGAGGAGGCGGTAGCCGCGCGGGGCGACGGCGCCGTCCAAGGCATCCGAGGTGGTCAGGCCGAGGACACGGGCGGTGGCGGCGGGGTCGACGAGCTCGGCGGAGTTGAGCGCCTCGAGCTCGGCGAGCAGCTCCTCGGGCGAGCGCGCGCGGCGGCCGCGGGGGAGGTAGTCGCGGATGACCATCTCGCGCTCGGCGTCGACGCCGGTGATGAGCTCCTCCAGCTGGAGGGACAGCAGCCGGCCATCGGTGCCGAGCTCGAGCACGTAGTCCTCGATCTCGCGGGCGATGCGGGTGACCATCTCCAGGCGCTGGGCGACGACGGCGACGTCGCGCACGGTCACCAGGTCCTCGATCTCCAGCGCCGACAGGGTGGAGGCCACCTCGTCGAGCCGGAGCTTGTAGCGCTCCAGGGTCGCCAGCGCCTGGTTGGCACGGGAGAGGATCTGGCCGGAGTCCTCCAGGACGTGGCGGGTGTCCCCGACGTACGCAGCGATGATCTGCATCGACTGGGACACCGAGATCACCGGATGACCGGTCTGCTTGGCGACCCGGTCGGCGGTGCGGTGGCGGGTGCCGGTCTCGGTCGAGGGGATGGTGTGGTCGGGCATCAGGTGGACCGCGGCCTGCACGATGCGGCTCAGCGAGTCGTCGACGATGATCGCCCCATCCATCTTGGCCAGCTCGCGCAGGCCGGTGGAGGTGAACGGCACGTCCAGCGTGAAGCCGCCGGTCGAGATGGCGTCGACCATCTTGTCGTAGCCGAGCACGATCAGCGCGCCGGTGCGGCCGCGAAGGATGCGCTCGAGCCCGTCACGCAGCGGTGTTCCGGGCGCGATCAGAGCGAGCGTCTCGCGCAGTCGGATGGAGTCCGCGGTGCGGTCGGCGGGCACGAGATTCCTTTCGGAGTGGGATGGGGTGATTCTAACCGTGGATCCAACCGTAATGCCGAGAACGATCGGCCACGAGTCCCCAAGCCGATCACACCAAGCGGAGGAATTCCAGCGCGGCACTGATGCTGTGGACCTCAAAGACACGCATCCCGTCGACGTCGCGCTCATTGGGTCGGTTGGGCACCGGAGTGCCCGGGTCGGCCGGGACGACCGCGACGGTGAACCCCAGCCGCGCCGCCTCGGAGAGCCGCTGGTCGAGGTCGCGCACGCGCCGCAGCTCGCCGGCCAGGCCGATCTCCCCGAGCGCCACCACCCCGCGTGGAGTCGGCGTGCCGGTGTGGCTGGAGGCGACCGCGAGCGCCATCGCCAGGTCGGCGGCCGGGTCACTGATCCGGGCCCCGCCCACGGTCGAGGCGAACACGTCACGGCCCGAGAGGCCGACCCGTGCGTGCCGCTGCAGCACGGCGAGGATCATCGCGAGCCGGGAGCCGTCCAACCCCGAGGTCGTACGCTTCGCCCGCTCCTCCGCTCCCAGCACCGTCAGCGCCTGGATCTCGGCGAGCAGCGGCCGGCGACCCTCCATCGTCACAGTGACGCAGGTGCCGGGGACAGAGACGTGATGGGTCTCCACGAAGAGCCCGGACGGGTCGGTGACCGCGACGATGCCCTCCGAGGACAGGTCGAAACAGCCCACCTCGTCGACCGGGCCGAAGCGGTTCTTCATCGCCCGCACCATCCGGAACCGGGAGTCGCGGGCACCCTCGAAGTGGAGGACCACGTCGACCAGGTGCTCCAGCACCCGCGGCCCGGCGATCGCCCCGTCCTTGGTCACGTGGCCGACCACGACGGTGGTGATGTTGCGGGTCTTGGCGACCCGGATCAGCGCCGCCGCGACTTCGCGCACCTGGGTCACGCCACCGGGAACTCCCTCGACCCCGGAGGCGCCGATGGTCTGCACGGAGTCGACCACGATCAGGTCGGGCCGGGTCTCCTCGATATGGGTCAGCACGGCACCGAGGTCGGTCTCGGCGGCCAGATAGAGCTCGTCCTGGATCGCGTTGGTCCGGTCGGCCCGCAGGCGCACCTGCGACGCCGACTCCTCGCCGGTCACATACAAGGCACGCCGCCCGTAGCGTGCTGTCTGCGCCGCCACCTCCAGCAGCAGCGTCGACTTGCCGACGCCCGGCTCACCGGCCAGCAGGATCGCGGCCCCCGGCACCAGCCCGCCGCCGAGCACCCGGTCGAGCTCCGGCACCCCTGACGTACGCCGCTCCGACTCGGTCACCGACACCTTGCCGATCGGCACGGCCGCGGTGGAGACGGGGGCCGACGGCGTACGGCCGATCGGGGCCGCCGTCTCGGCGACCGACCCCCACGCCTGGCACTCGCCGCAGCGGCCGACCCACTTCCCGGTCTCCCAGCCGCACTCCGAGCAGCGGTAGGTGGCGCGTTTGGACGAGCGTGCGGTAGCCATGGCCAGCAACTTAGACCAAGGCACCGACATCCGAACCTGCGTCGCCGCGAGGCACGAGCGGCGGCGCAACGGGAGGAGGTCGAGCGAGCGCAGCGGGTGAGCCCGCGAACCCGCGAAGCGGGTCGAGACCAACATTGACCCTGAAAGCGTCCCCAGGGGCCAGCAGTCGTTACCATGGCTTGGAACGATCCAGAGTTCCACATCGGCGTCAAGGGAGGCAGAGCGTGGCGGTGCCGCGTTCCGGCGGTCACATCTCGGCCGCTCCGCCGACCCTCGCGGACGTCGCGGAGCTGGCCGGCGTGTCCCGCCAGACCGTGTCCAACGCGGTCAACAACCCTGACCTGCTGCGTGCCGACACCCTGGCCCGCGTGCAGGACGCGATCGACAAGCTCGGCTACCAGCCCAACCGCGCCGCCCGGAGCCTGAGGACGCGAGCCAGCCATCTGATCGGCCTGAGGATGCCCGCTCTCCAGGAGGGCACGGCCAACGCGACGATGGACCGCTTCGTCCACACCTTCGTGGAGGCGGCGGCCGAAGCCGGCTATCACGTGCTCCTCTTCCACGGCGACCCCGCCGACCCGCTCGACGGCTACGACGAGCTGCTCCGCTCGACCGCGGTCGACGCGTTCGTGGTCACCGACACCCATCTCGGCGGCCAGCAGACGACCTGGCTGCAGTCCCGGCGGGCACGGTTCGTCTCCTTCGGGCGTCCCTGGACCCAGCCCGACGCCAAGCACCCCTGGGTCGACGTCGACCTCGCCTATGGTGCCGAGATCGCCACCGAGCACCTGATCGAGCGTGGCCACTCCAAGATCGCCTGGATCGGCTGGCACAAGGACTCCCTCCTGGGTGAGGAGAGGCGAAGCGGTTGGATCCACGCGATGCACACCCACGGCCTCTCGACCACCGGCCTGGCTTCGCGCACCGAGGACTCGATCAGCTCGGGCAAGGCCGCCGCCGACGCGATCCTCGACGAGACCGAGCCGACCGCGCTGGTCTGTGCCTCCGACACGCTCGCGATGGGCGTGCTCCACTCACTCTTCGAGCGACGTCTGCGGCTCGGCGAGGACATCGCGGTGGTCGGCTTCGACGATTCCCAGGTCGCGCAGACGGTGCCGCCGGGCATCACCTCCGTACGTCCTCCGCTCGAGGAGGCCGCGCGCGAGCTGGTCAAGGCGCTCGAGGAGCTGCTGGCCACTCCGTCCTACGCCGCGCCCGGCGTGATGCTGAAACCCGCCCTGACCGTCCGAGGGTCTTCATAGACTGAGCGATCCGCGCGACGATGGCCTCATGGGAACAGAGGACACGAACGACATCGTCGTCATCGGTGCTGGTCTCGCGGCAGTCAGCGCCATCGAGGCCCTTCGTGACGAGGGGTACGCCGGCCGCCTGACCCTGGTGGGGAAGGAGCCGGAGCTGCCCTACGAGCGACCGCAGCTCTCCAAGGACTTCCTCTCCGGCGCCAAGGAGTTCAAGCTCTCCCACGACGAGGCGTGGTTCGCCGAGAAGGACGTCACCGTCCTGACCGGCACCACCGCGACCGCCCTGAACCTGGACGACGGCACCGTCACGCTCGACAACGGCGAGGAGCTGCCCTTCGACCAGCTGCTCCTGGCCACCGGCGCCGCCCCGAGGACGCCGCCGATCCCGGGCGTCGAGAACGCGATGACCCTCCGCACCGTCGAGGACGCCCGCCGCCTCAAGGAAGCGATCGAGCCCGGCACCCGGGTGGTCGCGGTCGGCGGCGGCTGGATCGGGCTGGAGGTCGCGGCATCGGTGACCGCGCTCGGCGGGAAGGCGGTCGTGCTCGAGGCGGCGGCTCAGCCGTTGCTCAACGTCCTCGGTCCGGAGCTCGCCGAGCACGTCGCGGCCCTGCACACCCGTCATGGCGTCGAGGTCCACACCCAGACGACCGTCGAGGCGATCGAGCCCGGTCTCGTACGCACCAGCGCCGGCGAGATCCCCGCCGACATCGTGCTCGTCGCGGTCGGTGCGGCACCGGCCACGAGCCTGGCCGCGGACGCCGGTCTCGAGGTCGGCGACGGCGTCGTGGTCGACGAGGGGCTGCGTACGTCTGATCCTCGGGTCTTCGCCGCGGGCGACGTCGCGCTCGCGAAGCACACCGTGCTCGGCCCGCTACGGGTCGAGCACTGGGACAACGCGATCAAGCAGGGCCGGCTGGCAGCCCGGTCGATGCTGGACAAGGGCGGCGCCTACGACTGGCAGCCCTACTTCTTCACCGACCAGTTCGAGTTCTCGATGGAGTACGTCGGGCGCTCCGCGCCCGAGGACGAGGTGATCCTCCGTGGCAACACCGAGGGCGACGAGTTCATCGCCTACTGGCGGCGCGGTGCGACCGTCACCGCCGGGATGAACGTCGGGATCTGGGACGTCAACGACAGGCTCCGCGAGCTGGTCGGGACCGATGCCGATCCCGACCAGCTCACCGAGTCACCCTGAGCAGCTCAGAAGCACTGCGAGGCGCTGTGGTAGACGCTCGACTGGATGCCGAGGTGGATGTGGTCGCTGTGGTCGGGGTAGCCCGGCCCGAGCACCTGCGGGAACGACTGGCGTGAGGCACGGGCGATGCCGCACATGGTCGTCGCGCTGCTGCCGGGCACCAGATCCATGGCCCGGCCGTAGAGGTGGTTGCTGTTGGAGGCTCCGCCGACCGCGTCGTTGCACGCCTTCGAGCGGTAGGCCGAGGTCACCCGCAGCGGGTTGTCGCCGAGCCGGTGCCGGATCGCCTCGGCCCGCCACATCGCCTGCATCAGGTTGGCCTTGACCTGCGTGATCGTCACGCCGGAGATCGGCGTCGGCCAACCGCCGTAGCAGACGTCGTCGACCTCGCTCCAGTCGAAGTGGATCGGGGTGCAGTCGTCGTCCTGCAGCGCGTAGATCTTGTTGAAGGTGTTCGCGCCCGCGACTCCGTCGGCGGTGAGCCCGTAGGCGGCCTGGAAGTTGCGTACGGCGGTCGTCGTCGCCGGGCCGTAGGACCCGTCGATCGAGAAGATCGTGCCGGTGGCCGCCCAGCCGGCGACGCGGATCTGGAGCTGGGTGACCGCGTTGCCCGAGGACCCCTGCTGGAGCGTGCCGCTCCAGGTGTAGCAGGCGTCGGCGTGGGCGGGGGCGGCCGTAGAGGTGATGGCGACCAGGCTGGTCGCCAACGTGACGAGGAGAGAACCGATGACCGTGCCGAGGCGGCGTGGGGTGAGGCGCATCTGTGGAGCTCCTATCTTCCGAGAGGTCCGAGAGGACCCGAGTCGCTCCCTAGAGTGGCCTCCTTTGACGTCGTGTACTTGGATTTCGCGTGAATGTAATCACCAGGGAATGACGCCGGCGTCCTCGAAGTAGCCGCCGGTCGGGCCGTCGGCGGGCAGGGTCGCGAGGCTGATCGCGATCCGGGCGCCCTCCTCGGGCGTGCGTACGCCGCGGAAGCCGTTCAGGTCGGTGGCCACGAATCCGGGGCAGCCGAGGTTGATCAGGATGTTCGTGTCGCGCAGCTCCTTGGCGTACTGGATCGTGACGGCGTTGAGGTAGCTCTTGGTCGGGCTGTACGCCACCGAGATCGGTCCCACGGCCAGCGGATCGTCGGACGCCGTCTGCCGGGTGAGGGAGCCGACGCCGCTGGACATGTTGACGATCCGGGGCGCGGCGGAGCGTCGCAGCAGCGGCAGCATCGCGTTGGTGACCCGGACGACGCCGAAGACGTTGGTCTCGACCGCGACCCGCATCTGGTCGATCGAGATCTCGGTCGGGTTCTGCGGCATGCCCCCGGTGACGCCGGCGTTGTTGACCAGTACGTCCAGGCCGCCCTGCTCCTCGAGAAGCCGAGCCGCGGCCGCGACGCCGGCGTCGTCGGTGACGTCCAGCGGCACCCCGAAGGCGTCGACGCCGTTGGCTCGCAGCTTCTCCACCGCCGCCTCACGGCGGCTCTCGTCGCGGGCGCCGACGCCGACCTTCCAGCCGCGCGCACCGAGGCCCGCGGCGATCTCGTAGCCGATTCCCTTGTTGGCGCCGGTGACCAGCGCGATCATGTTCTCGCTCATGTCGTCCAGCCTGGCCAGGGGCCGCGGAAGACTCCAATATCGTCTCGGTGGCCGCCTATACCGCTCGGGTATGTTCCCAGGTCGGAGCTAGGGTCGAGACCATGGAGACCCGGGAGCTTCGCTACTTCGTCGCGGTCGCCGAGGAGCTTCACTTCAGCCGTGCGGCCGCTCGCCTCGGGATCGCCCAGCCGCCGCTGTCGCGCGCGATCAGCCAGCTCGAGCGGCGTCTGGGTGGCCCGCTGCTCGAGCGCAACAGCCGAGGCGTCACGCTCACCGACGCCGGGCGGGTGCTCCTCGCCGAGGCTCGTGCCGCTCTCGATGCGATCGACGCGGCCGAGCGACGCACCCGTCGTGCCACCGGCGACGGTGCCGAGCCGGGTCTGGTCCTGGTCTCCAAGGCCGGAGCCTCGACGGAGCTGCTGACCAAGCTGCTCGACGCCTACGCCGCGGAGCCGGGTTCGGTGAAGGTGGAGGTCGACCTGTGCGGCATCGGGGAGCAGGGGCCGAGGCTCCGCGACGGCCGGGCCGACGTCGCGCTGCTGCATCGCCCGTTCGACTCCGTCGACGGGCTCGACTCCGAGGACCTGCTCACCGAGGGCCAGGTCGCGGTCCTGCCCTCCAGCCATCCGTGGTCGACCCGGTCCCAGCTGACGATGGCGGACCTCGACGACGTCCCTGGCCTCCCGCCGATGCGCTGGCCGTCGGGCGGCGGCTACGCCGACGGCCCCGGCCCCGAGGTCCGCGACTCGGCGCAGCTCTATCAGCTGATCGGGCTCGGCCGGGCGTACGCGATCCTGCCGGAGTCCGCACGCGCCGAGCAGCATCACGGCATCGTCACCGTCCCGGTGCTCGACGCCCCCGAGGTCACCACGGTCATCGCCTGGCCGCCGCACAGCCGCTCGCTCGCCCTGGCCACGCTCGTCCGGACCGCGACCCGCCTCTAGCCCTGCCGATCAGAAGCGTTTCCACCAGAGGTTGACCGCGTAGTCGACGTACGTCCCCTGGTGCTCCTCCAGGATCGCGGCCGCGGTCGCGGGGTCGAACTCGATGCGGGCGACCGCCTCCAGTTCGGCGCGCGAGGCGAAGGACCAGTCCATGTCGACGGGGACGCGCGTCCAGCCGTGCATCGACCAGAACCGCTCCTGCTCCTCGGGTGGCGGGACCTTCGGGTAGCCGCGGCGGAACCATCCGCCGAAGGTCGAGCGCGAGCCGTCGTTGTCGATCACCATCGCCACGCCCCCACGGCGCATCACCCGGTCGAGCTCGCCGAGCCCCGGCTCGGAGCCCGGGCCGAAGAAGTAGGCCCAGCGGGCGTGCATCACGTCGACCGACGCCGGCGGCAGCGGCAGCTGCTGCGCTACGCCGTTGTGGACGGCGACGTTCGGGAGTCGTCTCGTACGCCGTCGGGCCAGCGTCACCAGATCCGGGTGGGGCTCGATCCCGGTGACGGAGCGGGCCTCCTCGGCGAACCTCGGCAGGTAGAACCCGGTCCCGCAGCCCAGGTCGAGCACATCCCGCCCGGCCCACGGCGCGGTCTCTGCCATCGCCGCCCACAGGCGTCCGTGCGGGTCGAGCGCACGGTTCTCGATCTCGTACGTCGCGGTGTGGTTCCAGATGTTGGGACTCGGGATCGCTCCCGTTGCGCCGGGCAGGTCAGCGCGGCTCATGTCTGCTCGACGGGGGGTCTCGACAAGCTCGACCACCCGCGCCGGGTCAGATCCGGACCTCGCCGCGCGGCGTCACGAACTTGGCGGCGAGCAGGCCGGGGGTGCCGTGCTCGGCGACCCAGTCGATGTGGACGTTCTCGGCGGGCTTGCCGGTCCACGGGTCGACGCGTTCCTTCAGCTCGTCGCCGAGGTAGTCCTTGACCCGCTCCGGGTCGCCGGAGATCTCCAGGTCGGTGAGGGTGATGTCGGAACCGGCATTGCCGGGGTGGAGGTCGGGGGTCTCCCACTTGATGAAGTAGGGCAGCTGCGGGTCGGCGATCAGGCCGTTGATGCCGATCTGCTGCCAGTGGAGCTCGCGGCCGTCGGGGAGGTGACGGTTGCCGGGGACAGCCTTGCGGCCGAGCCGCTCCTCGATCGGGGTCATGTCGTCGACGCCGATGACGAAGCCGATCCAGCCGCCGCCCAGGGCGGAGCGGGCCTTGACGGCCTGCCCGAACGGGGCCTTGTCGCTGGCCGGATGCTCGAGCGCCTCGACGACCTCGAGGTAGAGACCGCCACGCATCGGGAGGATGTAGTTGCGGGTGCCGAAGCGGGGGTGGACACCGCCGTCGACGAACTCCTGGCCGAGCAGCTCACCGAGCTGCTTGGCGGTCTGTACCAAGCCATCGGGTCCTGCAGCGTACGAAACATGGTCCAGGCGCATGTAACGATTCTGAACTCTCCCTGAGAGAGAAACCAATCCAGGGTCGCTATCTCTTGATGTCGAGATACACCCGGGGGTTCAGCGCGGGCTGGCGGGATGGAGGGCCAGGGCGGACCTCGAGCGGACATGCGCCTCGCAGTGGCGGACGAGCTCGGCGTACGCAGCCTTGCCCATCAGCTCGGTCAGCTCGGCCGCGTTGGTGAGGTAGACGGGCTCGACGGCGACGTGGGCCTCGGTGTTGCCGGAGCAGTACCAGTCGAGGTCGTGGCCGCCCGGCCCCCAGCCGCGCCGGTCGTACTCGGTGATCGTCACCTCGGTGTAGGTCGTCCCGTCGGTCAGCTCGACGTCACGGAACGTACGCCGGATCGGCAGCTGCCAGCACACGTCCGGCTTCGTCTCGAAGTGCTCCCGGCCCTCCTGGGCGGCCAGGATGTGCAGCGCGCACCCCGATCCGCCGGCGAAGTCCGGCCGGTTGGCCAGGACGCACGACTCCTGCCCGCGGAACTCGGTTACCCGCGTCTTCCGCTCGCCGTCCTCGTCGAGCTCGACCCAGTCGTCGGTCGTCACCTCACGCCCCGGGTGCTGCTCCCAGGTCTCCGGTGTCAGCTCGGCGACGAACCTCGCGGTCCGGGCCTCGTCCTCCTCGTCCGCGAAGTGTGCCCCGAGCGTGCAGCACCCCACGTCCGGCGAGCTCTTGAACATCCCCGGGCAGCCGTTGCCGAAGATGCAGGAGTAGGCCGACGTCAACCAGGTCAGGTCGCATCGCATCCGCTCGTCCGGGTCGTCGGGGTTGACGAACTCCACCCACGCGCGCGGGAAATCCAGGGGTACCTCGGCCACCTCGCAAGCCTACGTGGTCGTCCGGTGTCGAGAGGTTCACCGTGCGATCCACGGACGCAGCTTCTCCGGGTTGCGTACGGCCCAGATGCGGGTGATGCGACCGTCGGCGACGTCGAAGGCGTAAACGGAGACGGTGGTGCTGTCGACCTGGCCGACGAGACCGGCCTGGCCGTTGACGAGGCACTCCTGGAGCGTCACCTCGGGAGCGCGGGCGGCGATATCCATCCAGGCGGAGGCGATCTGCTCGGCGCCGCTGATCGGCTCGAGGAAGGCCAGGGCGAGGCCGCCGCCGTCGGCGGTGGCGACCGCATCGGGGTCGAGCAGGCCGACGAGGGCCTGGATGTCGTGGGACTCCCAGGCGTGTTTGAAGCTGCGGACCAGGTCGGCGCGCTCGGCGGCCGAGTGGTCGCGGGAGGTGTCGATGCGGCGGCGGGCGTGGGAGGCGAGCTGGCGGCAGGCGGCAGGGGTGCGGCCGACGACGTCGGCGATCTCGTTGAAGGTGTAGCGGAAGATGTCGTGCAGGACGAAGGAGACCCGCTCGGCCGGGGTCATCGAGTCGAGCACGACCAGGAAGGCCATGCTGACCGACTCGTCGAGGGTGACCCGGTCCGCGGGGTCTGCCGGCGCCGACCCGGTGTCGAGCCAGCCACCCGGCACCGGCTCCGGGATCCAGTCGCCCACGTAGTGCTCCCGCCGGGCCCGGGCGGAGCCGAGCAGATCCAGGCAGATCCGGCTGGCGACCGTCGTCATCCAGGCGCCGGGAGAGTCGATCGCCTCCCGCTGCTGCTCGGTGAGTGCGTACCAGCGGGTGTAGGTCTCCTGCGCCACGTCCTCGGCCTCGGCGAGCGAGCCGAGCAGACGGTAGGCGAGGTTGATGAGCTGGCGGCGCTCACCGATCACCTCGGCGAGGTGCGGGTCGGTCATGGCGGCTCCTTCGTCTGCAGGTCTACAACCGATCCGACGAAACAGCGACCCGATCTGTGAGACCGCCTGACATTCCGTACGTCTCCTTCGTCGGAGGGGCAGCAGAACCACCACGAAACACAAGGAGTCCGGACGTGATCAGCATCGGCATCATCCTCGGCAGCACTCGCCCCAACCGCAATGGCCCGCAGGTCGCCCACTGGGTCCACGACCTGGCCTCGCGCCGCGACGACGCGACCTTCAACGTGATCGATCTGGTCGATCACCCGCTCCCGCACCTCGACGAGCCGGTGCCGCCGATGTTCGGGCCGTCGGTGAACCAGCACACCCGCGACTGGGCGGCGCGGATCGCCCCGTTCGACGGCTTCGTGATCGTCACCCCGGAGTACAACGGCGGCATGCCCGGAGTCCTGAAGAACGCCATCGACCACGCCTGCGCGGAGTGGACGAACAAGGCGGTCGGGTTCGTCTCGTACGGAGTCAGCGGCGGCGCTCGCGCGGTCGCCCAGCTGCGTACGGTCTGCGGAACGCTGGGCATGGCCGACGTGAGCCGTCCGGTGGAGCTCTCGCTGTTCACCGACTTCGAGAACCACGCCACGTTCGTGCCCGGGGATCGTCACGCCGTCGCGCTGACCGCCCTGCTCGACCAGGTCGTCGCATGGAGCACGGCGCTCGCGCCGCTGCGGGCCACCGACGGTCTCGTCGGCGTTTCGGGAGCGCGGTCATGAGCGCCGTGGACGAGGCCGCGATCCGCGGTCGGATCGAGAGGATCATCGAGGGACTGCGGGCCAAGGACCTCGACATCCTGCGGGAGCCGTACGCACCCGATGTCGTCTCCTTCGACGTGGAGCCGCCTCTCCAGCACGTCGGGATCGAGGCGAAGCTCGCGAGCTGGGCGAGGGTCTTCGAGGTCTTCGGGACCGTCGACTACGAGCTGCGGGACCTGACGCTCACCGTCGGTGACGACGTGGCGTTCGGGTACGCCTTCGGCCGGCTCAGCGGGACCATGAAGAACGGGGTCGCGACGACCGGGATGTGGGTCCGGGTCACCTACGGTCTGCGGAAGATCGACGGCACCTGGGTGATCGCCCACGACCAGGTCTCGGTGCCGCTCGACATCCTCAGTGGCAAGGGGATGGTCGACCTCGAACCGTGACGAAGACGACTCTGCGGCGATTCCGAAGGGCCGGGGCCAGCGGCGTATTCTTGTAGGGACGGAGCCACCGCTCCGTATCCATTGTGTGTATCACCTCGCGCTGGCCCCGCCGGCGGACCAAGGCGGCACAGAGCCGCGGTTCGCAGCGGGAGGTTCGAAAGAGATGTCGGAGCAGGGCGAGCAGAGTCTGGTGCGCGCCGTCGGGGGGACGTACTTCCCACTCGCGCTGGTCGCGCGGCTGCCGTACGCGATGATGGTCGTCGGGGTGCTGACGCTTGTCGTCGCGGGCCGCGGCTCGCTGGCGCTCGGCGGTCTGAACTCGGCGATGGTCGGGATCGGTGCCGCGGTGTGCGGTCCGCTCCTCGGCGCTGCCGTCGACCGGTTCGGCCAGCGCCGGGTGCTGCTGGCGATCAGCGTCGCGAGCACCGCGGCGCTGGGCGCGATGGCCTGGGTGGTCTACAGCCCGCTGCCGGACACGGCGGTGCTGGCGGTCGCCTTCCTGGTCGGCGCCACCGCCCCGCAGATCGCGCCGCTGTCGCGGTCGCGGCTGGTGGCGATCATCTCCGCGTGCATCGTTCCGGGGCGGCGTGTCCGGGTGCTCAACTCGACGATGGCCTACGAGTCGGCGGCCGACGAGATCGTCTTCATCGTCGGTCCCGTGGTCGCAGGCATCCTCGCGGTGACGATCGACCCGTGGGCGCCGGTCGTCGCCGCGGCGGCGCTCACCCTGGTCTTCGTCTCCGCCTTCGCCCTCCACCCGAGCGCCGCGACCGCGCAGGCCTCTGCCAGACATTCGCCGGCTGTCGGCTCCGTGCGCGAGCTTGCCCGTCCGGGCGTGGTCGTCATCGTCGTCGGCATCCTCGGCGTCGGCCTCTTCTTCGGCTCGATGCTCACCTCGCTGACCGCCTTCATGGCCGACCACGGGCGACCGGAGCAGGCGGGCCTGGTCTACGCCGCGATGGGCATCGGGTCCGCCGCGCTCGCGCTGGGTGTCGCCGCCTTCCCCGTGGGCTTCACCGCGACCGCGCGCTGGCTGGTCTTCGGCGGCGTGATGCTCGCCGGCGCCCTCACCCTGTCGGGCGTCTCCTCGGTGACCGGGATGATCCTCGCGCTGCTCGTCATCGGCCTCGGCATCGGCCCGACCCTGGTCACCCAGTACGGCCTCGGTGCCCGCCGCAGCCCCGCCGGCCGGTCCGCAACGGTGATGACCATGCTCGGCTCCGCCGTGATCCTCGGCCAGTCCCTGGCCTCCGCGGTCACGGGCGACATCGCCGAGCGCTGGGGCACCGAGGCCGCCCTGCTCCTGCCGGCCGCCGCTGCGCTCGTGGTCGTGCTCGCGGGACTGGCCAACGCCCGGATCGGGGAGCCTGCTGTCTCCGTTCCCGCCCAGAGCTCCGAGCGCGCCGCGGCCACGGCCGGGCGCTGACGTCGTCCGCACAGCGAGCATTGGAACACTGCGTGCGCGCGGGGCGTCGCGGCGAAGTAGCGTAGACCCATGCGTCTGGGCGTACTCGACATCGGATCGAACACGGGACACCTGCTCGTGGTCGACGCCCACGGCGGGGCGGCCCCGCTTCCGGCGTTCTCGTTCAAGCAGCCGCTGCGACTGGCGGAGCACCTCGACGACTCCGGCGACGTGACCGAGACGGGGATCGAGGCGCTGACCGAGTTCACCCGCGAGTCGGTGCGGGTCGGGGAGGAGAAGGGCGTCTCGGAGACGCTGGCGTTCGCCACCTCGGCGGTGCGCGATGCGGGCAACTCGCAGCAGGTGCTCGACCGCGTACATGCCGAGACCGGGGTCGAGATCGAGGTCCTTCCGGGCGACGACGAGGCGAGGCTGACCTTCCTGGCCGTACGCCGCTGGTTCGGCTGGTCCGCCGGCCGGCTCGCCGTCTTCGACATCGGCGGCGGCTCGCTGGAGATCGCGGCCGGACTGGACGAGCAGCCGAACGTCGCCTGGTCGCTGCCGCTGGGCGCCGGCCGGCTCGCGCGCAGCTACTTCGGTGACCGGCCGACGGAGGATGAGCAGCGGGAGCTGCGCCGGACGATCCGCGCCACGATCGCCGAGGACGCGGGCAAGATACTGCGCGACGGCCAGCCGGACATGGCGGTGGCGACCTCGAAGACGTTCCGCTCGCTGGCCCGCATCTGTGGTGCCGCCCCGAGTGGTGAGGGGCTGCGCGTGCGCCGCCAGCTGCCGCTGTCCGAGCTGCGCGACTGGATCCCCAAGCTGCTGGAGATGTCGCTCGAGGAGCTCTCCGAGCTGCCCGGGGTCAGCCCTTCGCGTGCCCATCAGATCGTGCCCGGTGCGCTGGTCGCCGAGGCGTGCCTCGACATCTTCGACCTGGAGGCCTTCGAGATCTGCCCGTGGGCGCTGCGGGAGGGGTTGATCCTCGACCGTCTCGACCACCTGTCCTTCATCGGCAGTTCCGATCTCGGCAGGTCCGAATAGGAGGCCCGCGATGATCTCGTTGTCGACGTCCTCGACCTATCCCGAGTCGACCGCTCACGCCTTCACGTACGCGGCGGAGGTCGGCTATGACGGGGTCGAGATCATGGTCGGCATCGACGCGCTGTCGCAGCAGACGCATGCGGTCAAGCAGCTCGCCGAGCACCACGGCATCCCGATCGTCGCGATCCACGCGCCGACGCTGCTCTTCACTCAGCAGGTCTGGGGCTTCGAGCCCTGGGGCAAGCTCGAGCGGTCGGCCGAGATGGCAGCCGAGGTCGGGGCGGGGGTGGTCGTCGTACATCCGCCGTTTCGCTGGCAGCGCGAGTACGCGGCCGGGTTCGTGGAGGGAATCGCCAGGCTGGAGCGCTCGACCGGGCTGCGGTTCGCGGTGGAGAACATGTATCCGTGGCGGGCGGCTCGGCGTTCGACGCCGATGTACCTGCCGCACTGGGACCCCTCGACCGAGGAGTACGCCAACACCACCATCGACCTCTCCCATGCCGCGATCGCGGGGGACGACGTCATCGAGATGGCCGAGCGGCTCGGCCCGCGGCTGCGCCACATCCATCTCACCGACGGCACCGGCTCGGCCAAGGACGAGCACCTCGTCCCCGGTCGTGGCCACATGGGCGCCGACCGGTTCCTGCGCCATCTGGCCGGCTCGGGCTTCGACGGCGAGATCGTCCTCGAGATCAACACCCGGCGGGCCCGGTCCCGCGCCGAGCGCGTCGCCGACCTCCGCGAGTCGCTCGAGTTCGCGCGCAAGCACTTCGAGGACTGACGCCACTGCTGGTCGAGCGTGACCGTCAGTCGCGGGCGGCGAGCCAGGACCAGGTGAGCGAGGTCAGGGCGAGGACGAGGACGGCGGTGGCGACGCCCCACCAGCCGACGACGTACGCATAGCCCAGCAGCCAGCCGAAGAGGCTCGAGCCGCCGTAGTAGAAGAGGTTGTAGAGGGCGCTGGCCTGGGCCTTGCCGACCTTCGCGCGGGCGCCGACCCAGCCCGAGGCGACGCCGTGGGCGCCGAAGAAGCCGGTGGTGAGGACGAAGAGGCCGGTCAAGACCATCGCGAGGTTGTCCGGGAAGGTCATCGCGACGCCGACGATCGTGATGACGACGCAGGTCAGCATGACCTTTCGGCGCCCGTGGGTGGCGGCCAGGCGGCCCGCGACCGAGGAGGAGACGGTGCCGCCGAGGTAGGCGAAGAAGATCTGGCTGGAGATCGCCACCGGC
Organism: Nocardioides sp. NPDC057767; assembly: GCF_042798275.1. Classification (NCBI taxonomy): domain Bacteria; kingdom Bacillati; phylum Actinomycetota; class Actinomycetes; order Propionibacteriales; family Nocardioidaceae; genus Nocardioides; species Nocardioides sp. NPDC057767. Next base: position 81,508 of record NZ_JBHVKJ010000025.1, read on the forward strand.
AGCCCGAAGGGCTCCCGCTCGAGGCGGAACCCCAGATAGTTGTACGTCGCCACGAACCCGCCCATCAGCAGTGCCGCCTGCCCGTAGAGGACGAGCATGCCCGGGTCGCGGAGGTTGGCGAGCACCCCGTCGCGTACGGACGTGGCCGGCTTGCCGGTCGGGCGGACCCAGCCCTGGGCGCGGGGGATCAGGGTGATCGCGATGATCGCCGCGATCGCGGAGAGGACGCCGCCGGCGGTGACGCCCAGCCGCCAGCCGCCGAGGTCGGCGAACGGACCGGTGATGACCCGGCCGAGGAGGCCGCCGACGGTGGTGCCCGAGATGTAGATGGCCGCGGCGACGCTGACGTGACGTACGTGGATCTCCTCGGCGAGGTAGGCGACCGCGAGCGCGGGTACGCCGCCGAGTGCGAGGCCTTCGAGGCTGCGCAGGACGAGGAGCGTGCTGAAGCCGGGGGCGAGCGGGGTGAGCAGGCCGAGGACCAGGGAGATCGAGAGCGCGATCTTCATCGCCGGAGCCCGGCCGATGCGGTCGGCGACCCATGACCAGCCGAGGACGCTGACCGCCAGCCCCAGGGTCGCGGTGGAGACGGTGAGCGCGGCCGAGGCCTCGCTGACCTCGAGCGCGTGCGCGACGGTGGGGAGGATGCCCTGGGTGGAGTACATCTGCCCGAAGGTCGCGATCCCGGCGGCGAAGAGGCCGATCAGGATCCGCCGATAGCCGCTGCTGCCGGCATCGTGTCCCACCCACGAGCGGGTCAGGGCGGTATCTACGGACATCGTTCCCACGGTAAAGCAGGTCTTGTGGGTGGGTGAACCCGCGGGCTGCGTGAGATATCTCTACTCTTGGGGCGATGTCCACGCTCACCGATCGACTCTCGACGCGTCTCGTCGGTGTCGACGTGGCGCGCTGCCTGGCGCTGCTGGGGATGATGGCGACGCACGTGCTCGACCCGGTCGACGCGACCGGCGAGCTGACCAGGATCCAGGCCGTCGCCGGCGGCCGGTCCGCAGCGCTCTTCGCGGTGCTCGCCGGGGTCAGCCTGGCGCTGATGACCGGTCGTCAGAACCCGGTGCGGGGCCGGGTGCTCGCGTCGCGGTCGCTGGGGCTGGCCGCACGGGCGGTGCTGATCGCAGCGCTCGGGCTGGTGCTCGGGTCGCTCGGCACGAACATCGCGATCATCCTGACCTACTACGGCGTGCTGTTCCTGATCGCCATCCCTTTCCTCGGGCTGCGGGCTCGGTGGCTGTGGCTGCTCGGTGTGGTCTGGGTCGTCCTCGGACCACTGGTGTCGCAGGTCGTCCGGCCGATGCTGCCGCCGCGACAGTTCGACAGCCCGGAGCCGTCTCAGCTGCTCGAGCCCGGCCGACTGCTCGCCGAGCTGCTCTTCACCGGCTACTACCCGGCCGTCCCGTGGCTGGCCTACCTGCTGATCGGGATGGCCATCGGCCGCATCGACCTGCGCAACCGGCTCGTGGTTTCGATGCTCTGGTCGGGCGGCGTCATCATCTCCGTCTCGGCCACCTGGCTGTCCGGGAGGCTGACCCGGCTGCCGTCGGTGGCCGAGGTGCTGCTGCGCGAATACTCGGGGATGGACATCGACAGCGCGCTGACCTCGATGAGCCACGGCCTCTACGGGCAGACGCCGGTCGACGGCTGGCAGTGGCTGCTGGTCGTCGCGCCGCACTCGTCCACGCCGTTCGACCTGGCGCAGACGATCGGCAGCTCCATGTTCGCGATCGGCGCCTGCCAGATGATCGCGCTGCGGTTGCCGTCCCGGTGGCGCACCGGCATGGCGGTGCTGTTCGGCGCTGGCACGATGACCCTCACCCTCTACACCCTGCACGTGGTGATGAGGACCGATGCGGTCTGGCCGCCGGAGACCCCCGACACGTACGTCCTGCATGTGCTCGTCGTGCTGACGATCGGCGCCGCCGTCACCGCCTGGGGCCGCCCGGGACCGCTCGAGTGGGTCGTCGGCCGTCCCGCGGCCTGGTTGCGCCGGACGGAGCCCCGCCCCGAGCGGACGCCGTCGGGTTAGCGTGCTCTCGTGAGCGAGCGTCAGCGAGTGAACCGTCAGCGCATCAGGCGACCGCGTCCGTATTCTCGCGCTTGCGCTACGGAGGTGGTCGCATGAGCACGGCACCGCGGCGAGGGCGCAGGCCCGGTTCGCCGGACACGCGAGCGGCGATCCTGGCGGTGGCTCGGCAGCGCTTCGCGCAGCAGGGGTACGCCGCGACCTCCGTCCGCGGGATCGCGACCGCCGCCGGCGTCGACTCTGCTCTGGTGCACCACTACTTCGGCACCAAGGAGGACCTCTTCGTCGCTTCGCTGGAGCTGCGCGTCGACCCGCGAGACGTCGTGCCCGTGGTCGCCGCCGGCGGCCGCGACGGTGTGGGGGAGCGGCTGATACGCCTCCTCCTGAGCATCTGGGACGACGAGGAGTCCCGGCTCCCGCTGATGGCTCTGATGCGCAGCGCTTTCGAGCCGGAGGGCAAGGCGCTGGTGCCAGAGGCGTTCGGCCGTCTGATCCTGGCTCCGGTCAGCGAGGCGCTCGAGCTCGATGAACCGGAGCGGCGGATCACGTTGGTGGCCTCGCAGCTGGTCGGGCTGGTCGCGCTCCGTTACATCGCCCGGATCGAGCCGCTCGCCTCGGCTCCGGTGGAGACCCTGGTGGCGACGTACGCGCCGGTGGTCCAGGGCTATCTGACCGGGCCTTTGCCGTAGTCCTCTTGCACGGGGCGCCGCGTCGTGCCACATTTCATCATGTGATGAATAACGTGGTGGAGGCATCAGGTCTCCGAGTCGTACGCGGGAAGCGCGAGGTCCTCCATGGCCTCGACTTCTCCGTCCGGGCGGGTGAGGTCACCGGGCTGCTCGGACCGTCCGGGTGCGGCAAGACGACGTTGATGCGAGCCCTGGTCGGCGTGCAGGCGAGGGTCACCGGGTCGCTCACGGTCCTCGGCCGCCCGGCGGGCTCGGCGGCGCTGCGCGCGCGGATCGGCTACGTCACGCAGGAGGTCAGCGTCTACGAGGACCTCACGGTCACCGAGAACCTGAAGTTCTTCACGCGGGTGCTGGGCGCGCCGCGGTCGTCGGTCGCCGACGCCATCGAGACGGTCGACCTGGCCGACCACAAGGACCAGGTCGTACGCGATCTCTCCGGTGGTCAGCGCTCGCGGGTCGGCCTCGCCGCCGCGCTGCTCGGCTCGCCGGAGCTCCTGGTGCTCGACGAGCCGACCGTCGGGCTCGACCCGGTGCTGCGCGAGCAGCTGTGGGACACCTTCCGGGACCTGGCCGCCGCGGGTGCCGCGGTCGTGGTCTCCAGTCATGTGATGGACGAGGCCGAGCGCTGCGACCGGCTGCTGCTGATGCGCGAGGGCGCGTTCCTCGCCGACGGCAGCCCGGCGGAGATCAAGCAGAAGGCGAGCGCCGACGACATCGAGCAGGCCTTCCTGGCCCTGGTGAGGGGAGCGGTGCGATGAGCCTTCGACGGACGCTCGCGGTGACCGGGCGGGTGCTCGCCCAGATCCGGCGCGACCACCGGACGCTGGTGATGCTGGTAATCCTGCCGACGTTGCTGATGGCGCTGCTGTGGTGGATGTACGAGGAGTCGCCCGCGCCGATCTTCGACCGGATCGGTCCGGCCCTGCTGGCGATCTTCCCGTTCATCGTGATGTTCCTGGTGACCTCGGTGACCACGCTGCGCGAACGCTCCTCCGGGACGCTCGAGCGGCTGCTCGCGATGCCGCTGGGCAAGGGCGACTTCCTGCTCGGCTACGCGCTCGCGTTCGGGCTGTTGGCCGCCGTGCAGTCGGCCGTTGCCGTCGCGGTCAGCGTGGGTCTCCTCGGGCTGGAGATCACCGGCTCGGTCGCCCTCCTCGTGGTCGTCGCGATCGTCGACGCCGTCCTCGGCACCGCGCTCGGACTGTTCGTCTCGGCCTTCGCCACGACCGAGTTCCAGGCGGTGCAGTTCATGCCGGCGATCGTGGTCCCGCAGATCCTGCTGTGCGGGCTGCTGGTGCCGCGCGACTCGCTGCCGACGGTCCTCGAAGCCATCTCCGACGTGCTCCCGCTCTCCTACGCCGTCGACGCGATGACCCATCTGGTCACCTCTGCCGAGACCGGCGACGTCTGGACCGACCTGGCCGTCGTCGGTGGCTTCGTCGTGGCCGGCCTCGCTCTCGGCTCGGCGACGCTGCGGCGGCGTACTCCCTGATCGCCGAGACGTCGCCCGCGTCGGCCGAGACGTCGCTTGCGTCGGTCGAAATGGCAGCGGCTGACGCCTCGCCCGACGGGACTGACGCCTCGCCCGACGGGACTGACGCCTCGCCCGACGGGACTGACGCCTCGCCCGACGGGACTGACGCCTCGCCCGACGGGGGCGACTTCTCGGCGGGATTGTGAGGTGGTGAGGGGAAGTTGACGGAAGGGGTACCGAGAGCCGATCGGCGCGAAACGTTGACACCGGAATGTAGAGGTCGCCCACCCCCGACCCGAAACGGTGTGAGTACGCGTGACCGACACCCACTGTCCTTACTGCAGTCTGCAGTGCGGGATGACCCTTGTCCGCAAGGGTCCCCGGCTGGAGGTCAGTGAGCGCTCGTTCCCGGTGAACGAGGGAGCCCTGTGCCGCAAGGGGTGGACGGCGGCGGGACTGCGCGGCAGCCGTGAGCGGCTGACGACGCCGATGGTGCGCGACCGGGCGACCGGGGAGTGGAGCGCCGCGACGTGGGACGAGGCCCTCGACCTGATCGCCTCGAAGCTCTCCGACCTGCGCGACGCCCACGGTGCCGACGCGAACGCCGTCTTCGGCGGCGGCGGGCTGACCAACGAGAAGGCCTACCAGCTCGGGAAGTTCGCCCGGATCGCCCTCGGCACCTCCCAGATCGACTACAACGGCCGCTGGTGCATGAGCTCCGCCGCCTCGGCCGGCAACCAGGCGTTCGGCGTCGACCGCGGGCTGCCGTTCCCGCTGGCCGACATCGAGCAGACCGACGTCTGCGTGCTGGTCGGCTCCAACCTGGCCGAGACGATGCCGCCGGCGGCCCGCCACCTCGACCGGCTGCGCGAGAACGGCGGCAAGGTCGTCGTCATCGACCCGCGGCTGACCCCGACCGGTGAGCGTGCCGACCTCTTCCTCCAGCCGGTCCCCGGCACGGACCTGCCCCTTGCGCTCGGTGTCCTGCACCTGCTCGACGCGGCCGGCGCGGTCGACGAGGACTACATCGCCGAGCGGACCACAGGCTTCGAGGACGTACGCCGCTCCGTGGCCGCCTGGTGGCCGGAGATGGTCGAGCGGGTCAGCGGGGTCGAGGCCGCGCAGCTTCGCGAGCTCGCCTCCCTGCTGGCGAACGCGGAGAAGGTGACGGTCCTGACCGCCCGTGGCGCCGAGCAGCACGCCCAGGGCACCGCGACCGTCCTGGCCTGGCTCAACGTCGCGCTCGCCCTCGGCATGCCCGGCAAGACGTACGCCGGCTACGGCTGCCTCACCGGACAGGGCAACGGCCAGGGTGGCCGTGAGCACGGCCAGAAGGCCGACCAGCTTCCCGGCTACCGGATGATCGACGACCCCGCGGCCCGCGCGCACGTCGCCGCGGTCTGGGGCGTCGACCCGGAGACCATCCCCGGCAAGGGCCGCTCCGCCTACGAGCTGCTGGACGCGCTCGGCACCCCCGAGGGCCCCAAGAGCCTGCTCGTCTTCGGCTCCAACATCGTCGTCTCCGCCCCCAACGCCACCCACATCACCTCGCGCCTGACCTCCCTCGACCTGCTCGTGGTCGCCGACATGGTGATGAGCGAGACCGCCGCCCTCGCCGACGTGGTGCTGCCGGTGACCCAGTGGGCCGAGGAGACCGGCACCATGACCAACCTCGAGGGCCGGGTCATCCTGCGCAACCAGGCGATCACTCCGCCCGAGGGCGTACGTTCAGACCTCGACGTGATCGCGGGTCTGGCGGCTCGTCTCGGGGTAGTCCAGGGAGTTTCCGTCGGTTACTCGCCAGTAGACCGACGGAAACTCCCTGGACTACCC